>CAZYRD010000151.1:0-6322 GCA_964649475.1 uncultured Faecalibacterium sp. | reverse complement strand
TCCATCATGGCCATCTGGTTGTCCTCGATGCTGGCATCGGGGTCAAAGCTCAGCATGGCGGTGATGCCCTGGGGCACGGTGCGGGTGGGCAGCACAACGATCTTGCGGTCGGCGATCTTGGCAGCCTGCTCGGAGGCCATGATGATGTTCTTGTTGTTGGGCAGAACGAACACGGTCTTGGCGGGCACGCTCTGCACGGCGGTGACGATGCTGTCGGTGGAGGGGTTCATGGTCTGGCCGCCGCTGACGACAGCGTCCACGCCCAGGTCCACAAACAGGCTGCGCAGGCCTTCGCCGGCGGCAACGCTCACAAAGCCGTAGGGACGGTTCTCATCCACGGCGGCGTAGGGGAACTCGCTGGAAGCGTTCGCTTCGGCCTCGGCCTGCTTTTCCAGACCCCTGGCCTCCGCCTGACGGGCGGCGTACTGCTCGTGCATGTTCTCGATCTTCATGTTGGTCAGGTAGCCGTAGCCCAGTGCGTGGCTCAGCACCTTGCCGGGATCCTCTGTGTGCACGTGTGCCTTGATGATCTCATCGTCGTCCACCACCACAACGCTGTCGCCCACGCTCTCAAGGAAGGCGCGCAGCTTTTCGGCGCTGGGGCTGTTCTTGTCCTTGTTGACGATGAACTCGGTGCAGTAGCCGTTGGTGATGTCGGGGTTCAGCTCGGCGGCGTACACGCCCTTGCCCACGTTGACGGTGCTCTTCTTCTTGGGGGCGGGGGCTTCTTCGCAGGCGATGATGCCGTTGCCGGCGATCACGCTGTACATGCCGTCCAGAATGACGCAGAAGCCCTGGCCGCCGGCGTCCACAACGCCTGCCTTTTTCAGCACGGGCAGCTGGTCGGGGGTGTGGGCCAGCGCGTCCTTGGCGCTGGCAAGGATGATGTCCCACAGGGCCAGCATATCGTCGCCGGTGTACTCGGCGGCTTTTTCACTGGCAACGCGGGCAACGGTCAGGATGGTGCCCTCGGTGGGCTTCATCACGGCCTTGTAGGCAGCGGCAACACCGCCCTGGAAAGCGGCGATGATGTCGGCGCAGTCGGCCTCGGTCTTGTCCTTCAGCGCCTTGGAAAAGCCACGGAACAGCAGGCTGGTGATAACGCCGCTGTTGCCGCGTGCGCCGCGCAGCATAGCGGAGGCGGCGGTGTAGGAGGCGGTGGATACGGTGCAGTCATCCGGCAGCTTTTCCAGCTCGCGGCGGGCGGCGGCAATGGTCATGCCCATGTTGGTGCCGGTATCGCCGTCCGGCACGGGGAATACGTTCAGTTCGTCCACGCTGGCCTTCTGGTTCTGCAGATTGTTGGCCGCGGAAATAATGGCGTCTCTGAGCAGGGATCCGTTGATCATTCTGACAATCTCCTCTTAATAAACAATATCGTCTACCGATACCGCGATGCGCTGCACCTGCAGGCCGGTGGCATCCTCCACGGCGTACTTCACCTTGTGGATGATGCTTCTTACAATGGCGCTGATGTTCACGCCGTAGGTCACCTTGATGTGCAGTTCGATGCACAGCTCGCCGTTTTCGCGCACCACACGGACGCCTTTTTCCGGCGCAATGTCGGGCAGCAGGCTGCGGGCAAGGTCTGCCGGGCCGCAGGGGGCCATGGCGGCTACGCCGTAGCAGTTCTGCGCCGCGTTGCTGACCAGCTCCGCGAAGAAGTTTCCGGTGAGATAAATTTTGCCCAGCGGGTTTTGCATTTTGATCACAACAAGTCACACTCCCTTCAAAAGATGGGTGGCAGCCATGCTGCTGCCGGGATATCATGGCCGCATCGCGGCCGGTTCGGGCAGAGCGCTCAGGCCAGCCGCAGGGCGTCCATCCCGTAAAAGACGGAGCTTGCGGACGGCGTAAAGCCCTCCAGTGCTTTGGCATAATACAGGGTGCCGCTTCGCCACAGCAGAGGCGCCCAGGGCATCTCGGCCGCAAGGGCCTGCTCCAGCTGCGCCGCATCCGCTGTGCCCGCGCGCCAGGCGGTGTAGGTTTCGCGCAGGGCATCGGTGACGGCAAGGCCGTTTGCAGCCGCACCGTTCTCCAGCAAAAAGGCACTCATATCCATATTATTATACAACTTTATCTCGCCAATGTACATATCAAAATCGAGTAAAGTGAGCTTTTGACGGTAAATTTCCATGGAATCGCACTCTTCGATGGTCACAAAAATGCCCTCTGCCATCAGAGAATCGGCGATCAGCTGCGCCAGATACCGTTTGTAGCTGCTGCCGGCGTAGACCAGCAGGCGCAGCGTCAGGCGGTCTTCCTCGTCGGGCGAACCGTCGTCCAGATGGTAAAAGCCGTCCAGCTCCATGGTGCAGCCCAGCTCCCGCAGCAGGGCTGCGGCAGCGGCGGCGTCCGCCTCGGCGGAAAGCGTACCGTGTCCGCCCTCGGGTCCGGTGGTGTTCAGAAAGCCCAGCGCGGTGTGGCCCTGGTTGTAGTACACCTTTTCCAGCACAAGCGCGCGGTCCAGCAGGCTTTCCACTGCGCGGCGCCCGCGGGCGTCCGCCAGCAGCGGGTTGGAGCCGGTGGCCTCGGTGTGCCAGGTCTCCACACCGTCCGCGTCCACGGTCTTCCAGCTGCGCCAGGCGATGGCGTTGAAGCCGAGAAACACCATCGTGTTGGTGTAGTAGCTTGCCTGCCGGCTGGAGTTGATGCCGTTGGCACGGCCCTCCGCCTCGCTGGAATACAGGCTGATGGCCCCGATGTTCAGGCTGTTGGCCAGCGCGTCGGCACCGGTCATCTCCAGCAGGGCAATGCGGTCAAAGGGGGCGTTTTGGGTGCCGCAGGGGTTGGGCACCAGCGCGTCCTCATCCCCGGCGTAGGTATAGGCGCCGGAGGCCCGCGGGGTGGACAGCGCCGTTTCGGCGGCGGGCATCACGGGGATGTCCAGCAGCCACGCAAACAGGTGATCCGGCTCGCTGAGCGTCACAACGACCGTTGCGTCATCAATGGCGGCTGCGCCGGTCACATGGGCAAAGCGCCCCTTGTACAGCTGTGCGCTGCGCGCCGTGTTGATGCAGGCGGCAACGTCCTGTGCGGTGACGGCGCTGCCGTCGGCGTAACAGTATCCGCTGCGGACGTGCAGGGTGACGGTGGTGCTTTCCACCTGCACCGCGCCTACCACGCGGTATTCCAGCTTGCCGTCCGGGTCGATGACCACCAGCTTTTCAAACAGCAGGTCGGCCAGCTGCAGCGTCAGCGAGTTGTTGGTAAGATAGGGGTTGTAGCCCTCGTTGCGGTACCAGGGCAGGGTGAACGGGTACTGCTCCAGCGGAACGGCGGTCTCCTCAACGGCGGGGGTCTCCTGCTCCGGCGTCTCCTCCGGCAGGGGTTCCGTCTGCGGCGCGGCACAGCCGCCCAGCAGCGCGGCGCACAGCAGCACCGTCAGCAACAATGCCGTGCAGCGGCGAAAAACAGCCGGTCTCATCGTGCGCCCTCCTGTACCCGGATGCGCTCGATGCCGGTGCAGCGTCCGGTGGCGTCGTCCAGCCGGAACAGCACACCCTCCAGCGCGCAGGGGCCTTCAGCCACGTCAAAGCGGGTGGGCAGATGGCTGCTCTGTCGCTGTACGGCCAGCTCCGGCTGCACCCCCAGCACCGAATTGACAGGACCGGTCATGCCGGCGTCGGTGATATAGCCCGTGCCGCCCGGCAGGATCTGTTCGTCCGCGGTCTGTACGTGGGTGTGGGTGCCGAACACCGCCGAGACCCGCCCGTCGGCGTAGTAGGCCATGGCCTTTTTTTCGGCGGTGGCCTCCGCGTGGAAATCCAGGATGCGGAATTTGGTGCCGCTTTGGCGGATCAGCTCGTCCAGAATCACAAAGGGGTTCTGCAGTGGTTCCAGAAAAGCGGTGCCCTGCAGGTTGTACACGTCCAGCCGCACCCGGCCGAAATCCAGAGTGCAGCGGCCCACATCCGGCCCCAGAGAGGGGTAGTTTGCGGGCATAAGCACGGTGGGGCACTCCTCGTAAAGCGAGGCGTCCGCCCGGCGGAAGCAGTGGTTGCCGGTGGTGATGGCGTCGGCGCAGCCGCCGGTCAGCAGCTCCTCGGCCAGCTTGCGGCTGATGCCGGTGCCGGTCTTGTCGGCGTTTTCGGCGTTGACGATCACGGCGTCTGCCGCGTATTTCCGGCGCAGCGCGGGGAGCTGCCGGCGCAGGCACTCCACGCCGGGGGTACCCACCACGTCGCCGATGCACAAAACGTTCATAAGGGAAACCTCCGCAAGAGAAAATGATCGCGCCCGCACCGCATGTATCGCTTGTATTATATACATCGATAAAGTTAGTGCCGCTGCGGGCAAAAAGGTTACAGCATTTTTGAAAAATTTTTCAAAAAAATTTTTTCGGCGGCAAAAGCAAACAAAAGACCGTGCCGGAAATGCTCTGGCACGGTCCTGAGTGCTTGTTATTTTGCGTAATCGACCGCGCGGTTTTCGCGGATGACGTTGACCTTGATCTGGCCGGGGTAGTCCAGCTCGGCCTCGATCTTCAGCACGATATCCCGTGCCAGAATGGTGAGCTCGTCGTCGGAAACCACGTCCGGCTTGACAAGGATGCGCACCTCGCGGCCGGCCTGAATGGCAAAGGTGGTCTCGACGCCGGGGAAGGAGGAGGAGATCTCCTCCAGACGCTCCAGACGCTTGATGTAGCTCTCCAGATTTTCGCGGCGGGCGCCGGGACGGCTGGCGCTGATGGCGTCGGCGGCCATGACGATGAAGGCCAGGGTGGAGCTGGGCTCCACATCGTTGTGGTGCGCTTCAACGGCATGAATGACGGCGGGGTTCTCCTTGTACTTGCGGCACAGGTCCACGCCGATGGAAACGTGGGTGCCTTCCATATCGCGGTCAATGCTTTTGCCGATGTCATGCAGCAGACCGGCGCGGCGGGCCTGGCTGACGTTGACGCCAAGCTCGGCTGCCAGAATGCCGGACAGGTGAGCGACCTCGATGGAGTGCTCCAGCACGTTCTGACCGTAGCTGGTGCGGTAGCGCAGGCGGCCCAGCAGCTTGATAAGATCGGGATGGATGCCGTGTACGCCCAGCTCCATCACCACGCGCTCGCCTTCGCGCTTCATGGAAGCGTCCAGCTCGCGGCGGCATTTTTCCACCGTCTCCTCAATGCGGGCGGGGTGGATGCGGCCGTCGGAGATCAGCTTCTCCAGCGCCTGACGGGCAACCTCACGGCGGTACAGGTCAAAGCAGGACAGCGTGATCGCCTCGGGGGTGTCGTCGATGATCAGGTCCACGCCGGTGGCGGTTTCCAGCGCGCGGATGTTGCGGCCTTCACGGCCGATGATGCGGCCCTTCATCTCATCGTTGGGCAGCGGCACAACGCTGACGGTGGCTTCGCCGGTGTGGTCGGCGGCGCAGCGGGCCAGTGCCTGACCGATCAACTCGCGGGCCAGATTGTCGGCGTCCTCACGGGTCTGGGTCTCGTACGCGGCAATGCGCATGGCCTTTTCGTGGGTCAGCTCGCCGTCAAGACGGGTCAGCAGCATCTGGCGGGCTTCGTCCTGGGTCAGCCCGGCGATGGATTCCAGCTTCTCCGTCTGGCGCAGCCGCAGCTGCTCGATCTCAGCCAGTCTGGCCTCGGTCAACTCGGCGCGCTTTTTCAGGTTTTCCTCGCTGCGCTCCAGCGCGGCAGTCTTGCGGTCAATGTTTTCTTCTTTCTGGTCCAGGCGGCGTTCCTGACGGCTCAGCTCAGCCCGGCGGTCCTTGATCTCTTTGTCGGCTTCGGAACGGATGCGGAACATCTCGTCTTTGGCTTCCAGCGCGGATTCTTTACGCTTCTGCTCGGCAGACTTGATTGCGTCGTTGATGATTTTCATGGCTTCCGCCTCAGCGGAGCCAATCTTCTGTTCGGCAACCTTTTTACGGTAGGTAACGCCGATGAAAAAACCAATGCCAACGCCCACAAGCACTGCCGCCACAGCAATTACAACTGTTACAACCGGTGGCATTTTGGGCAATCTCCTTTTGTTTGTTGTCGCATATCAAAGCCAATGGCCGCAGGCGGCCATAATAAGCCATAATATAGGATTATTTTATGACGAAACGGTGTCATTGTCAAGGTGTAGAGGGGCAAAGAGGCAAGTTTTTTTCTTTACAAAGCAAATAATGGCTTTTTGCACAAATTTTCTGCTTGACTTTTGTTGAAATGCCTGCTATACTATATAAGCATTATAGCGCACTTATATGCAACGTATAGCCGTGATTCACTAGCTCAGTCGGCAGAGCACCTGCCTTTTAAGCAGGGTGTCCGGGGTTCGAATCCCCGGTGAGTCACCAACAAAGCGGGCTGCCCTTTCGGGGCGGCCCGTTTTGT
>CAZYRD010000150.1:0-6349 GCA_964649475.1 uncultured Faecalibacterium sp. | reverse complement strand
CGTCGTTGACCTGCTGCTGCCGGCAGACGTTGTCCAGCTCCACCAGTTTGACCGCCTCCGGATCGTCAAAGAGCGCCACATGGGGGTCGTTGAAGGCGATATGGCCGTTTTCGCCGATGCCCATCAGCACCACGTCGGTGGGGTATTCCTCCAGCAGAGCGGCATAGCGCGCGCATTCAGCGGAGCCGTCCTGCGTGTGGCCGTCAATGTACTCCACCCGGCCGAAGGGCAGTCGGTCAAAGATATGCTCCCGCAAAAAACTGCCGAAGGCCTGCGGCGTACCGGCGGGCAGACCCACGTATTCATCCATATGGAACGCATTGACGCGGCTCCAGTCGATACCGGGCGCGGCGATGAGCGCTTCCAGCATTTCGTTCTGGGAGGGCGCAGCGGCAAAGATCACATTGACGCATTCCTTTTCCGCAAGCAGCTCGCGGAGCTTTGCCGCGGCGGCATCGCCCGCCGCAAGGCCCATTTCGGCACGGGAGTCATGCAGCTCCACCCGCAGGGCGTCCTTCATCATCACTTTCATGACAGCTTTCTCCTTTTGTTTCAGGGCCAGCGGATCTCCACCGGCTTGCCGCTCTCGTAAGATTCTTTTACCGCATTCAGATAGAACACCGGTGCGGCCAGCTCATCATAGCTGTGGGCCATACGGCCGGTGCGCAGCATCTCCACAAAGGCGTCGCACTCCTTTTCGCCGCAGCCGTCCAGCGAGACCTCGCTCACCAGCTGGGAGGTTTTGCCGTACACGCCGCCCGCGTACAGATAAGCCCCGTCGTTGTAATGGTTGGTGACGCTGAAGCCGTCGTAATTGACAATGGCGCAGACGCTGCCGCCGTTGTGCCGCACCGCGTAAACCGATTTCGGCCTGTAGCCGAAAACCTCCAGCGTCATCTCGCACAGATGGGAGGAGTAGAAGAAAAATCCGCTGTACGGGTTTTCCATATTCAGCGGCGCGGAAAGGCTGCCGCTGACAAACTCATCCCCAAGCTCCTGCACCTTTGCCTTCATTGCCGCGATGGTTTCGGAAAACTTCAGCATGGAGCCGCCGGTCAGAGGGACGTTTTTCGCCTTTGCCAGTCCGATCAGGTCAACGGCCTCCTGCTCGTCCACCGTAAAAGGCTTATCCACAAAGGCCGGGATGCCCGCTTCAATGAACGGACGCACAAATTCGTAGTGAAATTTGCCGTCCCGGGCGGTGACCATAACGGCGTCCACATCGTTCACCATCTGCTCAATGCTTTCCGCCACGGCGTCCGCGCCGTATTCCCGCACCACTTTTTCGTTTTCCTCCGGACAGAGGCCGTACACCAGCGTGACATGGCAGTCCGGATAACGGTAATTGCCGTTTTCGTCCGGCTGGTTGAAGTACCTGGAAAAGGCGTAGGCATGGGAATTTTCCGTGCCAATGATACCGATGCGGAATTGTTTCATGACTGTTTCTCCTTTTATTTGTCCGCTTCCGCGCTGTACCGTGCGGAGGCTTGATAGATACCCTGAATGATCTGCACCGCCTTTTTGCCCTCGGCGGCGTCCACCAGAAGCGCTTCTTCGCCGCGTGCGGCGGCGATGAGATTGGCGAGCTGCAGCACGTGCATGGCACAGCCGATGGCCTCCGGTCTGCTGCAGGAGGCGAGCACCGGTCCCTCCTGCCGCCGGTCGATGCACTCGCCGGGGAGCTCCAGCCGCTCGATGTGGTTCTCCCGCAGATGAATGAAGCCCTTGTCGCCATACAGCTCCAGCCGACGCTCAAACCCGGGCCACGTGCAGGTAGAGGCCTCCACCGTGCCCATCGCGCCGTTTTCAAAGGCGAGCAGCGCCGCTGCGGCGTCCTCCACCTCCACAGCGTGATGCCGGGTGCGGACAAGCCCGCCCACCACTTTGGGCATACCCGCCACATACTGCAGCAGATCAATGCCGTGAATGCCCTGATTCATCAGCGCACCGCCGCCTTCAAAGGCAAGGCGGCCTTTCCAGCTGCTGGAGGCAAAATACTCCTCACTGCGCCAGTACCGCATGGAAAGGCTGCACTGCACCATACGGCCCAGCGCCCCCTGCGCCACCAGTTCGCGCGCCTTCTGCACATCCGGTGAAAACCGCAGCTGCGAGATGACGGTGAGCAGCCGCCCCGTCTGCCGGCAGGCTTGGATGACGCGGTCGGCGTCCGCCGTGTTCAGCGCCATGGGCTTTTCCAGCACCACGTGCTTGCCGGCGTGCAGCGCGTCGACAGCGGTCTGCGCATGCAGCCAGCTGGGCGTACAGATGCACACCGCGTCGACGCCGGGATCCGCCAGCAGGGCCTGTGTGCTTTCATAAGGCATTATAGCATACTTTTCGCAAAAGGTATGCAGATTTTGCAAATTATTATCTGCCGCACCCACAAGCTGTGCCTGCGGCAGCGTGCGGATGGCGTCGGCGTGGATGCCGGCGATCATGCCGCAGCCGATGACGGCAAAGCGCATTTTCTGTTCCATAGCGTTGTTTTCCGTTTCTCCGTTTCTTAGCCGGTGCCGCTCACAGCAGCACATCCGTGTACGCCTTGATGGCCGCGCTCACCTTGCGCAGCGTACGGCCGTCCAGCTGCTCCAGCTCCGGACGGGCTTTCAGCACGGCAGTGCAGTGATCGGTGCGGTTGAACTCCACCACCACCTCGGCCGGAAGGCTGACCCGGTACGGGCGGATGGTGGAAGCGATGCCCACAGCCTCCTTCGCCGCCTGATAAATGAGCAGTTCCGCCTCCTGCGCGGGCAGGCATGCGGCGTTTTCGTGGTCGATGCCGTATTTGACACAGGCGGTGCGGATGGGGCCGAAAAACTCCCGCGCTTCGGCACAGGCGGCAAAATCGCCGCTGACCATGACCACCGGTGCGCCGTACGCCCCGGCCCATGCGGCCATCTGCAGCATTTCGCCGCCGCGACGGCCGTTCAGGTAATAATCGTGCCATGTAACAGAGCACTGGGTGTGATCGTAAAAAGCGGTGGCAGCACCGGACATGGCGTGGGTGCCAACCATGAAAACAGCGTCCGCGTCCAGCGTGGTCAGCGCTTCGGCGCCGACCTGTACTGCGCGCGCATCCAGCATGCCGGGCAAAAAGTTTTTGCCGCCGCTGTGGCCGTCAATGACCGCCACCTCATCCGCGCCGCCGTCGAACGCGCCGCGGACAGCTGCGTTGACGTCCGCCATCAGACGGGTGCGCATCTGCATGGTGCTCCGGTCGATCAGGTCTTTTTTGTCCAGACAGGAAACGCCCTCGGCGTCGGTACAGATAAAGATCTTCATAACGGCTCCCCGCTTTTTCTGCCGCACCGCATCCGGCACGGCAGGATCTTCGCTTTCTTTTTTACCATTATAACACGCATCCCGCAGCGGCGAAATGCAGCATCTTGCAAACAAAGGGGACGATATTGCTTTTTTACGTCAAAGGTGCCCTGTCCCGCGGCAAAAATGTTATATAAAACAAAAATCGGGAGGACCGTTTTCAGGTCCTCCCGACGGGAGTTTATTGCATTACTGCTGGGCGTCGCGGGCAGCCTTGGCCTCCATGTCGGCCAGAGCGTCCTTGCGGGACAGGTTGATGCGGCCCTGGCCATCGATCTCGATGACCTTGACGATGACCTCGTCGCCGACGGCGATGACGTCCTCGACCTTCTCCACGCGGCGCTTGTCCAGACGGGAGATGTGGACCAGACCCTCCTTACCGGGGGCGATCTCAACAAAAGCACCGAAGTTCATCAGGCGGGTGACGCGGCCCTTGTACAGGGAGCCGACCTCGGGATCCTCGACGATGGTGCGGATGATGTAGATGGCGCGGTTCAGGTCGTCCTTGTCGATGGCGGACAGGAAGATGCGGCCATCCTCTTCGATGTCGATCTTGGCGTTGCAGTCGGCGCAGATCTTCTGGATGGTCTTGCCGCCCTTGCCGATGACCTCGCTGATCTTGTCAACGGGGATGCGCAGGGTCTGCATCTTGGGAGCATACTTGCTCAGCTCGGCGCGGGGCGCGGGGATGACGGGCAGCATGATCTCGTCCAGGATGTAGCAGCGGGCCTTGTAGCACTTGTCGAAGGCTTCCTCGATGATGTCGTAGGTCAGGCCGTCGATCTTGATATCCATCTGGATGGCGGTGATACCCTTCTTGGTGCCGCAGACCTTGAAGTCCATGTCGCCGTGGAAGTCCTCAACGCCCTGAATGTCCAGCATGGTCATCCAGCGGTCGTCCTCGGTAATCAGACCGCAGGAGATGCCGGCAACGGGAGCCTTCAGGGGCACGCCGGCATCCATCAGAGCCAGAGTGGAGCCGCAGGTGGAACCCATGGAGGTGGAGCCGTTGGAGCTCAGGACCTCGGACACCAGACGGATGGTGTAGGGGAACTCCTCCTCGGTGGGCAGAACGGGCACCAGAGCACGCTCGGCCAGAGCACCGTGGCCGATCTCGCGGCGGCCGGGGCTGCGGGGAGCGCGGGCCTCGCCGACGGAGTAGGGCGGGAAGTTGTAGTGGTGCATGTAGCGCTTGGTCTCCTCTTCGTCGATGCCGTCGAGGATCTGCGCGTCACGGGTATTGGACAGGGTGGCCACGGTCATGACCTGGGTCTGGCCGCGGGTAAACATGCCGGAACCATGGGTGCGGGGCAGAATGCCGACTTCGGCAGCCAGAGGACGGATCTCGTTGATGCCGCGGCCGTCCACGCGCTTGCCCTCGTCCAGCAGCCAGCGGCGAACAACGAACTTCTGCATCTTGTACATGATCAGCTCGATGTTGGCGGCGTCCATGTCGGGGTACTCCTCGCTCAGCTTCTCGCGCAGGGGCAGCAGGCGGGCGTCACGCACGTTCTTGTCATCGGTATCCATGGCAAACTTGAACTCGTCCAGATGAGCGGCCTTGACAGCCTCAAACAGATCGTGGTCCAGATCCATGTCGATGAATTCCTTCTTGGGCTTGCCGATCTCGGCAACGATGCCGTTGATGAAGGAGATGATGTTCTTGATCTCGCTGTGGGCCAGCTTGATGGCGTCCAGCATGGTGGCGTTGTCCACCTCGTTGGCGCCGGCTTCGATCATAACGACCTTGCCCTCGGTGCCGGCAACGGTCAGCTGCAGGTCGCTCTTTTCGCGCTGGGCAGCGGTGGGGTTGACGATCAGCTCGCCGTCCACCATACCCATGAACACGCCGCCGATGGGGCCGTTCCAGGGGATATCGGAGATGGACAGGGCGATGGAAGTACCGATCATACCGGTGATCTCGGGGCTGCAGTCGGGATCGACGCTCATAACGGTCATAACGACGGCAACGTCGTTGCGCATGTTCTTGGGGAACAGCGGACGGATGGGACGGTCGACCACACGGCTGGTCAGGATGGCCTTTTCGCCGGGACGGCCCTCACGGCGCATAAAGCTGCCGGGGATGCGGCCGACGGAGTACAGCTTCTCCTCGAAGTCAACGCTCAGGGGGAAGAAGTCAACGCCTTCACGGGGCTTTTCGGCCATGGTGACGTTGCACAGCACGGCGGTCTCGCCGTAGCGGATGAGACAGCTGCCGTTGGAAAGGGCACACATTTTGCCGGTCTCAACGACCAGCCTGCGGCCGCCCAGTTCGGTCTCGAAAGTGCGGAACTTGGCAAAGCCTTCTTTGCGGGAAGTAAATTCTGCAGTCATTTTTTTGCCTCCTTAAAGTATTTTTGCTTCTTTTTCAAGGGGGCGGTTTTAGCAATAAATCCAGCCTTCTTCGGGCAAAAAGGTTCGATTTACCGCTAAAGATCCGCCCTTCCTTTGGGTTCGGTTTTACGGACGTTTATTCAAACCGTCCACGGTTGACGCAAACGCCCGCCGCAGTTGCTTGATAACGCAGACAAGGCAGACGGCCCGGGGCCGTCTGCCTTGCAGGGGTTATCTTACTTACGCAGACCCAGATCAGCGATCAGCTTACGGTAACGCTCGATGTCCTTCTTCTGCAGATAGGCCAGCAGGTTACGACGCTTACCGACCATCTTCAGCAGGCCACGACGGCTGTGGTGGTCCTGGGCGTTAGCCTTCAGATGCTCGTTCAGATGGTTGATGCGGGCGGTCAGCAGAGCGACCTGCACCTCGGGGGAGCCGGTGTCGTTCTCGCTGAGGGCGTACTGCTTGATGATTTCCTGTTCGGTCATGTTCTTTCACCTCATTATTATTTTTGCTGATTCGCCAAAGCCCAAGCCGTGGGCGGGTGAAACTCCCTTTTCAAGGCTTTCCCCCACAGCTGAGGACAGAGGTACAGCATTGGATATTATAACACAATCCCCCGCTGTTGTAAAGACTTTTTTCTGTTGGAAGATTGTGAAAAAATACAGGCATTTTCACCGGTTTTTCGGTG
>CAZYRD010000149.1:0-6388 GCA_964649475.1 uncultured Faecalibacterium sp. | reverse complement strand
CGATCTCGTACACCAGATGGTGCAGACCGGAGGAGGAGGTGGAGCCGATATACATGCCGGGACGTTTGCGCACGGCTTCAAGGCCTTCCAGAACCTGGATCTGGCTGCCGTCGTATTCGGTATCCACCTTTTCTTCCAACAGACCGTCCTCGTCCAGAACGGCGGTTTCCACTTCCGGGATCACGACCTCGTCATCCTGTTCATTCTGAGGGATGGTCTTATTTTCTTCTTGCATGAGTTTCTCCTTCTGAAACGGGTTGAGTATAACGATGGGAAAACGGTAACACTGTCTTTTGCCGAAAGGGTTCGGTTTAAAGCAGAGAGAGGCGGGTGTCATCCAGAATGCCGGAGCGCTTTTTCAGCGTGGCGGCAGAGATCTGGCAGATGTACACGGTGTAGGGCGGCACCGCCATGACCAGAAAGCTTTTGGGAAGCTCGGGGCTGACGTTGACCACACGGCCCGCCTGCTCGGCCCGGCGAAGAAATTCGCGGGTGTCGCGGGAGGTCGAGGTGTTGTCCAGATCAAAAATGCCGAGGATCTCGCTGGTGCGGACGGTCTGGTCGCCGCCGATGTGCAGATACATAACAGAGACCTCCTTTTTACAAAAGGACGGTGGACGGAAGGCTCCGGATCACAGCGCTGCCGCAGAGTGTGCCTGACTGCAGCTTTCACCTGTGCGCCGGCAAGGTACGCGGGGCTTTTTCAGCCCTGTACAAGGACGCCGCCCTCCAGCGTGACGATCTTGCCGCCGGTTTTGCGGAACAGCTCCGGATTGCAGCTGGTGATGAACACCTGTTTGCCCTCGATGCGGTTGAGCAGGTAGTCCTGACGGGCGTCGTCCAGCTCGCTGAGGACGTCGTCCAGCAGCAGCACGGGGGTCAGGCCGGTGATGGAGCCGATGAGCTCCAGCTCCGCGATTTTTGCCGAGAGCACGATGCTTCGCCGCTGGCCCTGACTGGCGTAGGTGCGGGCGTCGGCGCCGTCCAGCACAAAGTCCAGATCGTCCCGGTGGATGCCCACCGTGGAAAATCCGGCGCGCAGGTCGGCGGGACGGCCCGCCCGCAGCGCATCGGCAAGGGCGTTTTCCTCCCATTGCTGCGCGGCGCTGGGCAGATAAGCCAACAGCAGGGCCTCGCGTCCGTCGGAGATACCGGCGTACTGCGCGCCTGCGGCTTCGGCCAGCATGACGATATAATCATTGCGGCGGCGGGCAATGTCCGCACCGTAACGGGCAAGCTGGGCGTCAAAGGTGTCCAGCAGCTCCGGCGAGGGTGACATGCCGTAACCGGCCTTGCAATCTTTTAAATAAGCGTTTTTCTGCAGCAGTGCACGGGTGTAGCGGCGCAGGCTTTCCAGATAGCCGGGGTACAGCTGACAGAGGGCGGAGTCCAGAAAACGGCGGCGGCCCTCCGGTGCACCGGAGACCATGCTGATATGCCCGGGGGCGAACACCACGCAGGGAAATTCCCCCGCAAGGCTGCCCGCCCGGCCGTGATCCACGCCGTTCTTTTTTGCGGTGCGGGCGGCACGGCGGCCGCTTTCGTCCAGACGGATGGATATCTCCAGCGTCATGGGGTCGGGGTCGTCATCCGCCTGAATGCAGCCGGTGATGCGGCTCCAGCCCTCGCTGCGCTGCACCAGCTCCGCCTCCCTGGAGGCACGGAAGCTTTTTGCGCCCGAAAGCATCCACACGCTTTCCAGCAGGTTGGTCTTGCCCTGTCCGTTCTGCCCGGCGATGACGGTCAGCGCAGGGTGGGGCTCCAGCTCCACACAGCGCAGGTTGCGGTACTGCTCGGCTTTTAAATGGCGGACGATCATTGGGCGGTGACCCGGTAGACGCGCTCGTCAATTTCCACGGTGTCGCCGTCGCGCAGCTTTTTGCCGCGCATGGTGCACACCTCGCCGTTGACCAGCACATAGCCCTCCTGCACGGAAAGCTTGGCTTCGCCGCCGGTCTCGCAGGCGCCGCAGTATTTGAGAAAAGCGTCCAGCTTGATGAATTCTGTTTTGATGATGATCTTGATCTCGTTCATTAAAAATTCCTCGTGTCGGATATGTTTGTTCAGCGGCGTGGGTCTTTTTTCAGCAGGGGAGCCAGCACTGTTGCGATGAACGCAGCGGCAAAGGCCGTCAGCGGCAGCGCCCACAAAAAGCGCTGAGGCACAGGCACCTTGCGGAACCCTGCCTCGATCTCCTCCTCTGCCTGCAGAAATCTGCGCAGACGAAGCACACCTTCAAAATAGCGCTTCAGCCAGTTGTTTTGCATGACATTCTCCCGTACCGGCGGCGCGGCAGCCAAAGGCCGGCGGCCGTTTTTTTATCATTTGTCAGTATGGGCAGATGGCAGAAAGCTTACTCGTTTTTGAAGCGCACCGGCAGCACCAGGAACAGGAAGTCGCTGCCCTCGGTGGGAACGATCTTGACCGGGGCCAGAGGGCCGGAGATCTGGAAGACGACCTCGTCCTTGCCGCAGTAGCGCAGGGCGTCCAGCAGATAGCGGTTGTTGAAGCCGACCTCCACGGCCTGGCCTTCCACGGCGGCGTCGATCTCATCCATCACGCTGCCCAGTGCAGTCTGGCAGCGGACGGTGACGCCGTTGTCGAACTTGACGCGCAACGGGTTTTTCAGACGCTCGGTGATGATGAGGCTGGCGCGCTCGACACAGTTGATGAACTCGCGGGTGGGCACCGTGACCGTGGTGGAGCAGGAGACCGGCACCACACGGGTGTAATCCAGAAAATCGCCGTCGATCAGGCGGCTGATGATGACGTAGTCACCGCCGCGGAACACGACAAAACGGCGGTTGGCGCAGATGAGCACCTTTTCCTCCAGATCGCCCATCAGGCGGCTGACCTCGCTCATGGTCTTGGCGGGGATGATGATGCGGATCTCGCGGTTGCTGGTGACGGGGCGCTCCACGATGGCAAGACGGTAGCCGTCCAGCGCCACCATTGTCAGCTTGTCGTGCTCCAGCACAAACAGCTCGCCGGTGTGGGCAGGCTTTTTGTCATCGATGGAAACGGCAAACAGGGTGGTGTCGATCATGGACTTGAGGGTGGAGGCCTCCAGCTCGACGGCTTCGTCGGCGCCGGGGTTGGGCATTTCGGGATAGTCCATGGGGTTCATGCTTGTCAGGGTAAATTCCGTGATGCCGCTGCGCACGGTGACGGACAGGTTCTCGTGTGCTTCGATCTCCACGTCGTCGGTGGTCATACGGCGCACCATGTCGCCGATGAGCTTGGCGGACAGGGCGATCTCGCCGGGGGAGGAGACGATGGCGGGCACGCTGGTGGTGATGGCCATCTCCAGATCGTAGCCGGTCAGCACGATGCGGCCCTGTTCGGCATGGAACAGGATGGTTTCAAGGATGGGAATGTTGGAATGGGCGGCTACCGCTTTGGACACACCGGCGATGGCGTTGGAGAGGGTATGCTTGTCACAGATAAATTTCATAAAATGTCATCTCCTCGTTTTTTCAGACGTTACCTACAGTTTTAAATAGTCATAGTAGTAGAGGCTGTGAATTTGTGGAAAAGTGGGACAAACCCCGGTGGACAGGCTGTTTTGCGGGGGTGAGGGGTTCTTGAATGTCTGTGGAAAGAATTGTGGAAAGTTTTGTGGACTTTTTTGTTTTCCACAGAGCTGTTGACAACGGGCCGTTGACAGTTGGTAATTTGTTGAAAACAGGCAGTTTTTGCAAGGTTATTTTTTGGCCATTTCTTGCGGCTTGAAGAATAGGCCGGCCGCGCTGTTTTTTTCGGCGCTTTTTTATTTTTGACGGGCGCGGCGGGGAATATATCTGCTTTGCGCCCGCATATTTGCTTACTGCGAGCGGGTGTTTTTCAGAATATCCTCCACCATTTCCTTGAAGGAGGAGTTGATATCGATCTGCTCCTCCACGGCCTTGATGGAGTACACCACGGTGGAGTGGTCGCGGCCGCCGCATTCCTTGCCGATATCCTCCATGCTCATGCCGGTGATCTCGCGGATGCAGTACATGGCGGTCTTGCGGGCGTCGGAGATATTTGCGGTGCGCTTGCGGCTGCGGATATCCGCCACCGAGATGTTGTAGCAGCGGGCTACCTCGGTCATGATCTTTTCGATGGTGACCGGCACCGGCTGGGATTCGCTGAGGATATCCTTGATGGCGTTCTGTGCCGCGCCGATGGTGGGATGGATGCCGGAAAGGCTGCGGTAGGCGCTCATTTTTTTGACGGCGCCCTCCAGCTGGCGGATGTTGTTCTTCAGCCGCTTTGCGATGAACTCGCATACCTCTTCGGGCAGCTCCATGCCCAGCAGACCGGCCTTGCGCTTGATGATGGCGACGCGGGTCTCAAAATCCGGCGGCTGTATGTCGGCGGTCAGGCCCCATTCAAAACGGGTGCGCAGACGGTCCTCCAGACTTTTGATCTCCTTGGGCGGGCGGTCGCTGGCCAGCACGATCTGCTTGCCGGCGTTGTACAGCGTGTTGAAGGTGTGGAAGAACTCCTCCTGGGTGGAGTCCTTGCCGCCGATGAACTGGATATCGTCCACCAGCAGCACGTCCGCCGCGCGGTATTTCTGGTGAAATTCGGCGGTGGAGTTGTCGCGGATGGCGGTGATGATCTCGTTGGTGAAGGCCTCGCCGTCCACGTACAGAATGTTGAAATCCGGATGGTTTTTCTGGATCTCCAGCCGGATGGCGGTGAGCAGGTGGGTCTTGCCCAGACCGGAAGGCCCGTAGATGAACAGCGGGTTGTACGCACCGGAGGGGTTGGCCGCAACGGCCTGCGCGGCGGCGTGGGCAAACTTGTTGTTGCTGCCGACGATGAAGTTTTCAAAGTTGAAGGCGTAGCCGCCCACCTTTTCCGGCGCCGAGCCGGGCACGGTGGTGGCCTTTACCGCGTCGGCGGCGTCCTGCACGGGTGCGGGCGCGGGCGCGGCTTCGGGGGCTTTTACCTGAATGTCGATCTCCACCTCAAAGCCGAGGATGGCCATGAAGGCCTCCTTGATCAGCGGCATATAGCGGGAGGAAAGCGAGGTGCGGATAAAATCCGCATGGGCGATGATGACCACGGTGGCACCGTCGAAATCGCCGATCTCCAGCCGCTGGAAAAAGACCGTGTACGCCGGGGTGGTCACACGCTCTTTGCAGTACTCTTTTACGGCAAGAAAAACGTCTTCAAAAGAATCCAATGTCGTGTTCTCCTGTCTGTGAAATTTGCACCTCTGCGCCCTGAGGGGACACTTTCGCAGAATATGCTTATTATACATCATATATTATATAGGATTCGCGCCAAAAACACAAGAGTTATAACGCCTAAGCTGAAAGGGTTTTCAACCGGATTTTTGTAGGAATGGCAGAATCTGAAAAAAGTGGAAAAAAAGCCGGATTTTTTTGAAAACGAAAGACGCCGTTTTTGTGCCGCAGACGGCAAAAAAGCCGTCAGCAAAGGGATTTTTCAACTTTTTCCCAAAAAAAATACGGCAAAATGATTGACAGAACCAATAAAAATAGAGTATACTCTTATGTTGCAAGGGTTTGCCTCACAACGGGGCCTGTTTTGTGTGCCGCAAGCGGCCCAAAGCCCCGCGAAATTACGTGACAGGAGGAAATGTAACGATGAAACGTACCTACCAGCCCAAGAAGAAGCAGCGTTCCCGCGTGCACGGTTTTCTTGCCAGAATGAGCAGCAAGACCGGCCGTAAGGTCATCAGCGCCCGCCGCGCCAAAGGCCGCGCCAAGCTGTCTGCCTGATGAAAAAACAACGTAAGGCCATTTGTCCCGCAACCGGACGGTGGCCTTCTTTGTTGGCAGTCGTTTGCCGGGTACGCCCGGCATGCATCGTGGGATGAAACAGAAAAAAGGAGGAGCGTATGCGGTTTGCCACCATCACCCGCAACAATGATTTTCGCCGCGCATACGGCAGGGGCAAGTCCTTTGTGGGCTACAGCCTTGTTGTTTACGTGTGCAAAAACCGTAACTGCGGCACCCGGGTGGGCATCACCTCCTCCAAAAAAATAGGCAACGCCGTCCAGCGCAACCGCGCCCGCCGGGTCATCCGTGCGGCGGTGGATGCCGTCATCCCGAAAGAGGGCCTTGGCAACGTGGATCTGATCCTTGTGGCAAGGGCCTCCACCGCGGGGCAGAAAAGCCAGCAGGTAGCCGCGCTTTTGAAAAAGCTGTTGAAAAAAGCAGGCTATTTGCAGGAGACCCCCGCCCCGGCCGCAGCTGCACCCGCCGCAGCCGGCCCCGCAGAGAACGCGCCCGCCGCGGACTCTGCACCCGCTGCTCCGGAAAACACCTCCGGCGCAGCCCCCACCTCTCTCACCAGCCCCCGGCCGGAAAACACGTCCGGCGAAAACACCGCTTCGCAACCTCTTACCACCTCGGCGTCAGAACCTGTG
>CAZYRD010000148.1:0-6413 GCA_964649475.1 uncultured Faecalibacterium sp. | reverse complement strand
CACCATCCTGATGAGCTATAACAAACTGGTGCGGGACAACATCCCGCAGATCATGGAGAAAAACGGCCAGAAAGCCGTCATCCGCTTTCTTGACGACACGGAATACCCCGTCGAGCTGGAGAAAAAGCTGGACGAAGAGGTTCGGGAATTCCACGAGGACAAAACTCTGGAAGAACTGGCGGATATTCTTGAAGTGGTATACGCTTTGTGTGAAGCACAGGGGCATACCGCAGAGGAACTGCACACCTGCCGCCGCAAAAAGCACGAGGAGCGCGGCGGCTTTGCCAAGCGAATCTATCTGACCGGCAGCGAATGAATGACACACAAAGCCCGCATCACCTCCGCTGCGGAAAATACCGGAACACCCGGCGTTAATTGCCAACTGCATTAGCCGTTTGAAAACATTGCCCCGCAAAAAGCAGAATATGACCGAGACCGTGAACCGAAAGTGTCGGAACGAACTGCAGAGCGGCCATTCTCCCGTATTTGTTATATAAAAAAGAGCGCTTCGGCGCTCTTTTTTCATGCGTTATTTCGACGCTTTATACTCCTCTTTTGTAAGCCGCCAATGCAATTGAAACCTGCCTTTCTGTGGCTGCGGCAACGGTTCGCTTAAAACAAGTGAAAAACCGTTTTTCTCCCACACGCGGCAGGAGCGTACATTATAATCCTCGCAAACGCAGTGCAGCACATCCACTCCGGCGGTTTCAAAGGCATACGCCGCCAGCATTCCAACAAACAGCGTGCCCACGCCTTTCCCCCACCAGCGCTTATCACCGATACACATGTCAATGCGGCGCACATCCGTCTGCGCAGGGTACATTTCCATCACGGACGGCAGATTCATGCACTGCAACCAGCAGTCGCCAACGACCTCTCCGTTGACTTCGATGAGAAAGCACAGCGCATTCGCTGAAACCATACTATAGATTCCATCCACATCCTCCGGCGCATACGTCAGCGGCACATCCTCGCCGCCCTCGGTAAAATACGTCACATCCGGATCAGCGTTCCATTGATACAGATAAGGAAGATGCTCGTCCTTCAGCGGCCGCAGCACGATTCGATTCGTTTCATCACCGCCGTGCAGGGTAACATCATGGCTTTGTATAACACTCATGTCCTGCTCCTGTTCAATCCCGCGCAAAGACGGCGGTCTCGTTGAAATCCTCGGTATCGAGGGTGAGGTTGCGGTTATAGAACGGGTCGCGGATGAGGTTCTCTCGGCCGAAACGCTCCTGCAGGCGGTTTTGTTCGCTTTCAAAGCGTTCTTTCGCTGCGCCGCTCAGGTCCAGACCGCGGCTCTTGCTTTCGTAGTGGTACAGTTCGGCGTAGGGGGTGAACAGGATGCGGTACCCCGCCTGCCGGATGCGCAGGCAGAAATCCACGTCGTTGTACGCCACGGCAAAGCTTTCGTCCAGACCGTTCATCTCGTCATAGACGGCAGCGGGCACCATCAGGCAGGCCGCGGTAACGGCGGAAAGGTTGTTGACGGTAGCCTGCCGGAACATATAGCCGCTTGCGCCGCGGCGGGCGTACTTGTGGCTGTGACCGGCGAAGCCGCCCAGACCCACGATGACGCCTGCGTGCTGAACGGTGTTGTCCGGATAGTACAGCAGCGCACCCACGCCGCCGACGCCGGGCTGCGCGGCAAGGGCGGTCATCTCACGCATCCAGCCGGCGGTCAGAACCTCCACATCATTGTTCAGCAGCAGGATGTACTCGCCCTTTGCCGCCCTGCGGCCGAAATTGTTGATGGCCGGATAGTTGAACGGACCCTCCCAGCGGATCACCCGCAGGTTGGCATACCGTTCCTGCGCATCCTCATAGTAGGCAAAGGTAGCGGGCTCGGTGGAATTGTTTTCGATGACGATGACCTCGTAGTTGGGGTAATCCGTCAGCGAATAGATGGAGGCAAGACACTTTTCCAGATCCTCGGTGTGATCCTTGTTGGGGATGAGCACCGACACCAGCGGCGCCGGATCGGGCAGGTCGTACACCACATGGTACGTACTGGGGTACAAACCTTTTTCGGTATGGCCGGCCAAACCGGTACGCTGCAGATGCTCGTCAATGGCACGGATGGCGGCAGCCTCCACATAGGGCTTTGCCTGCACGCCGCCGGCGGTGCTGGTGGCGGAAACGCGCCAGTAATACAGCACCTTGGGAATGTGGTACGCCCCACCGGTGCGCTCGCTCAGCCGCAGGAACAGGTCGTGATCCTGGCTGCCGCTGCATTCGCTGCGCTCACCGCCGACTGCATCGTACAATTCTTTTGTGAATGCGGCCAGATGGCAGATGTAGTTGCAGCTGCGCAGATAGTCGGGGGCGAAATCCGGCTTGAAATGGCCCGCCGTGGGACGGGTAATGTCGCTGACAAACAGCGCTTCATCACTGTACACAAAGGGGCAAGGCTGCTGTGCGGCGGCCTTTGCCACCTCGTACATGGCATTGGGAGAAAGAATATCATCGTGGTCCAGCAATGCCAGCCAGCTGCCGGTGGCCATGGCCGCAGCGGCGTTGGTATTGACGGCGATATCCTTGTTTTCGATGCGCTTCGTCACAATGCGGGGGTCGTTCCACTTTTTCAGCGTTTCGGCCACACGGGCGGCCTCGGTGGTGGAGGCGTCCGCCAGACAAAGTTCCCAGTTGGGATAGGTCTGTCCCAGAAGACTTTCCACCAGCTCGGTAAGATACCTGTCCGGCGTGTTGAACAGCGGCACCAGCACGCTGATCTTCGGCCAGTCCTTCACCGCATCGGTGGCACAGAAGGCCCGCTGGGCCGCCAGCGCCTGTTTGGTGGGCAGATAGCGCCCGCGCTTGCTTTTCATGCGGCGGCGCAGAAAGCCCACGCCTCTTTTCCATGTACGGGCAAAGCCCTCCTGCCGCAGATACCCCCAGCCGTAGGCCAGAAGTTCGCGCAGACGCTTGATTTTTTGTGCCATGGCGTTGCTCCTTTGGTCTGATGCAGAATACAGCGCTCCCCGGGCAGGCCGTGCGCCCGTCCGGGGACCGGTTTATTTATAGCCGTAGTTTTCGTACAGATAGGTGAAATGCGGGTTGTAGCAGGGGTCGCCGTTTTCCATGATGGCGGCGTGACGGGTGACAAAGGCGTTCTTCTCCCGGTTGAACCGTTCCAGATTGGCGCCGGCGGTGTCATACCCGCGGCTTTTGCTTTCGTAATGGATGCCGCCGGCATAAGGCGTGTAGACGTTGCGGTAACCGGCTTCGATCAGCCGCAGGCAGAAGTCCACATCATTGAACGCTACGGCAAAATCCGTTTCGTTCAGGCCGCCAAGCTCCCGGTACAGCTCCGCCTTGACCATCAACGCAGCACCGGTGACGGCGGAATAGTTCTGCGTGGTGACAAGACGGTTGAGGTCGCCGCCGTTCTTTGCATCCAGTCCCTTGTGGCTGTGACCGGCCGTGCCGTTGATGCCCACGATGACACCCGCATGCTGGATGGTGCCGTCCGGATACAGCAGCCTGGCACCCACCGCGCCGACGCCGGGCTGCTGCGAATAGCTGAGCAGCTCACGCACAAAGCCGGGCGTGGTGATCTCGATATCGTTGTTGAGCAGCAGCAGATGCTCGCCTTTGGCGGCGTCCGCGCCCAGATTGTTGATAGCGGAGAAGTTGAACGGCCCTGCCCACGTGACGACCCGCAGGTTGGCAAACCGCTGTTTTGCCTGCTCGTAATAGGCAAAGGTAGCGGCTTCAGTGGAGTTGTTCTCAATGACGAGGACCTCCATCGCATCCCAGCCGGCGTTGGCGTAAAGTGTTTCCAGGCAGCGGTCCAGGTCCTGTGCGTGATCCTTGTTGGGGATGAGCACCGACACCAGCGGCTGCCCTTTGACCGCTACCGTGGGATGGTAGGTGCCGGGGTAATCCAGCTGGTTTTCCACCGCTGCGGGGTAGCCGATGCGTTCAAAATGCGCCTCCAGCGCCTTGCGGCCGGCCTCCAGCGCATAGGGCTTGACAGTGATATCGCTGGCGGTGGAAGCCGCATGACTGCGCCAGATGTACAGAACTTTAGGCACATGCGCCACATGACGGGCCTGCTCCGTCAGCCGCAGGATCAGGTCGTAATCCTGCGCGCCGTTGTATTCGGCGTATTCCCTTGCGCCTGCTTTTTCCAGAAGCTCGCGGGAGAAGACCGAAAAATGCGTGATATAGTTGCAGCCCTGCAGCTGCTCGGGGCACCAGTCCGGCTTGAAATGGTACTGCACCAGCTTTTTCAGATCGCCGTTCAGCACGATCTCATCCGAATAGACGAAATCCGCGTCCGTTTCGTTGATCGCCTTCACGATCTCGTACAGCGCGTTGGGCTGCAGTACGTCGTCGTGGTCAAACAGGGCGATCCAGTCGCCGGTGGCGGCTTCCAGCGCCTGATTGGTGTTGCCGGCAATGCCTTCGTTGCAGCCAAGGCGGCGGTAGACAATGCGCCCGTCGCCAAAACGGGCGGCACGTTTTTCAAAACCGGAAGGCGGCAGAGCGGCAGAAGCCGCGGCAGGATCCGCCGCAGCGGCACCGTCGGCAGCATTCGGTGCGCCGGAGGCGTCCGCCAGAATCAGCTCCCAGTTGGGGTAGGTCTGCCTGCAGACACTGCGCACCATTTCGTCAAAATAGCGGGGCGGCGTGTTCCACACCGGCACGAGAATGCTGATTTTCGGCATGTAAGCAAAGCGTGCTTTGCGCTGCGCCTTCAGCTCCCGGTTCAGCGGAAGATCCGCGCGGAACTTCCACACCTCGCGGTGCAGCATCAGGTCAACGCGAAACTCCACCTCGCGTCCCAGCGCCTGCCAGCCGCGGGTGCGCACACAGTTGATGCCGCGCACGGCAAGGCTGCGGATGCGGCCGAAATTCAGGTTGCGGCGCAGCGCGCGGCCGACGCTGTCAGCCTGCGGCGCCCCGACGGCTTCGGCAGGCTGAGATTTGGGCTGCTGTGTTGCAGACACGGCAAACGCCTCCTTTCATGAAAAGGCTCAGTCTTTCTGCGCCTGACGGTAGGCGGCGCAAACCTCGGCAGTGGGACCGTCCATGATTTTTTCGCCCTTGTGGATCCACGCCACCTTGTTGCACATGCGTTCCACCTGATCGATGGAGTGGCTTACCAGAATGACAGTGGTGCCGCCGGCCATCAGCTGACGCATGCGCTCTTCGCACTTCTGCTGGAACAGAAAGTCGCCGACGGAGAGGATCTCGTCCGCGATGAGGATATCCGGCTTGGTAACGGTGGCAATGGCAAAGCCGATGCGGGCCACCATGCCGCTGGAATAGTTTTTCAGAGGTACGTCAAGGAAATCCCACAGCTCGCTGAAGTCCACGATCTCGTCAAACTTTTCGTCCAGATACTGCGGGGTAAGGCCCAGCACCGCGCCGTTGAGGTAGATGTTTTCGCGGGCGGTGAGGTCCATATCAAAACCGGCGCCCAGCTCGATGAGCGGCGCGATTGTGCCGTTGACGGTACAGGTGCCCGCGCTGGGCTTGTACACACCGGCAATAACCTTGAGCAGCGTGGATTTGCCGCTGCCGTTGAGGCCGACCAGACCGTAAAAATCGCCGGGCTCGACGGTGAGATCCACGTTTTTCAGCGCGTAAAACTCGTCAAACTGCAGCTTGCCCTTGATGAGGGCGACAAAATACTCTTTCAGGCTCTCATGCTTTTCCTTGGAAAGGTTGAACCGCATGGAGACGTTTCTCACTTCGATCGCGTTCATACGTTTTCCCCTTTCTTACAGATGCAGCACGAATTTATCCTGATGCTTGCGGAACGCCCACAGGCCGATCACAAGGCTGACCAGTGCACAGCCGCCGCACACCAGCACCATGTTGAGGGTGAGGGTTTCGCCGTACAGAACGGTCTTGCGGAACGCCGTGATGTACCAGTACAGCGGGTTGAATTTGATGATCTTCTGCACAAAGCCGCTCATCAGCTCGGGATCATAGAAAATGGCGGAGAAATACATCAGCGCGCCAGTGAACACGCCCCAGATGTGCATGACGTCGCGGAAGAATACTACCGCCATAGCAAGGAACAGGCCGATGCCCAGACTGAAGACGAACAGCGTGAGCAGCGGATACAAACCCAGAAAGGCCGTCCAGTAGAATTTGCAGCCTGTGAACACCATCAGAATGACGAGTGCCACCAGTGAGAAAAAGCAGTTGACCAGAGAAAAGCAGACCTTCTCCAACGGGAAAATGTACTTGGGGATGTAGACTTTGCGCAGCAGCGCCGCGCTGGAAAGCACGCTGGACATAGCACTGCCGGTGGCCTCGTTGAACAGGCCGAACAGGATCTGGCCGATGAGCAGGAACACGGCAAAATTGTCAATGCCGCTGCCGCGCATGCCGGCAAACATGCTGGAAAACACCAGATACATGATCAGGCTCATCAGCAGCGGGTTCAGAAC
>CAZYRD010000147.1:4259-6514 GCA_964649475.1 uncultured Faecalibacterium sp. | reverse complement strand
CGAGGCGACCGCAGGTCATCGAGCCAAATTTCTGCAAAAGCAAGCACCGACTGACATTATTGCGGGGGTTCGCTGCCTCGCAAGCAGCGAAACTCTTTTTGCTTCTTTTTCTGGTTACAGAAAAAGAAGGGGGCTGCGCGAAGTTCTCTTCGCAGCAAGAGGTGCGCGAGGGCACTCCCCTGTAAACCACCCCCATTCGCCATTGTGCACAAAGCCGCGGCCGCAGAATGT
The DNA here is from genome assembly GCA_964649475.1 of uncultured Faecalibacterium sp. Classification (GTDB taxonomy): domain Bacteria; phylum Bacillota; class Clostridia; order Oscillospirales; family Ruminococcaceae; genus UBA1762. The sequence goes on along the minus strand of CAZYRD010000147.1, from coordinate 6,283 downwards.
ACACCTGCGCGCCTTGCCAAAACTGCGGCGGATGTGTCATAATAAAGGATGCAGAGGTTATGCTTACAGCAGGGACTTTTTGCCCGCCCTCTGGTATTTGCTGCAACAGAAAGGAAAACTCTCTTATGAAACTGAACACCCGCCGCACCGTGCTGGTCGGCTTCGCCTTCATGTCCATCTGCGCGTTCTGGCAGATGTACGACAACGTGGTGCCTCTGATCCTGACCAAGACCTTCGCCCTCAACGAGACCTGGTCCGGCGCCATCATGGCCGCGGACAACATTCTTGCCCTGTTTTTGCTGCCGCTGTTCGGCGGGCTTTCCGACAAGGTGAACACCCGCATCGGCCGCCGCATGCCGTTTATTCTGTGCGGCACCGCGGGCGCCGTCGTGCTGATGAACCTGCTGCCCGTGCTGGACAACAAATATTACGACATCACCGTGGGCGGCTCCTCCGGCAATGCCGGTCTGGTGCGCACCGCTTTCATCGTCATTCTGGGCCTGCAGCTTGTGTGCATGGGCACCTACCGCAGCCCCGCCGTGGCGCTGATGCCCGACGTCACCCCCAAGCCCCTGCGCAGCAAGGCCAACGCCATCATCAACCTGATGGGCGCGCTGGGCGGTGTTCTGTACCTTGGCGTGGCGGCGGTGCTGTACTCCAACAGCCGCATCGGCGGTCTGGCCCACGTGGACTACACCCTGCTGTTTGTGGTGGTCTCCGTCATCATGGTGGGCAGCGTGGCGCTGCTGTTCTTCACCGTCAACGAGCCAAAGCTGGCCGCGGAGAACCGCGCCTACGAGGCCGCGCACCCCGAACAGAACCTTGCCGAGACCACCACCGCCGGCACCGAGGAGCTGCCCAAGCCCGTCAAGCGCAGTCTGGGCTTCCTGCTGGTGTCCATCTCGCTGTGGTTCATCGGCTACAACGGCGTCACCACCTGGTTCACCACCTATATCGACAAGGTGATGGGCGAGGGCCTTGGCGGCGCTTCCACCTGCCTGCTGGTTGCCACCGCGGGCGCCATTGTCAGTTACGTGCCCATCGGCGCGCTGGCCTCTAAAATCGGCCGCAAGCGCACCATTCAGGGCGGCATCATTCTGCTGGCAGGCTGCTTTGCCGTGGCGTTCTTCGTCACTGTCAACGCCTCCAGCATCACCCTGTGGATGTACCCCCTGTTTGCGCTGGTGGGGCTGGCGTGGGCCGCCATCAACGTCAACAGCCTGCCCATGGTCGTTGAGATGTGCCGCGGCAGCGATGTGGGCAAATTTACCGGTTATTACTACACCTTCTCCATGGCCGCGCAGGTCATCACCCCCATTCTGGCGGGCACGCTGCTCAGCAACATCAGCTATCAGGTGCTGTTTCCCTACGCCGCGTTCTTTGTGGCGTGCAGCTTTGTGACCATGCTGTTTGTCCGCCACGGCGACAGCAAGGCCGCTGCCAAAAAGGGACTGGAAGCCTTTGAGGACATGGACGACTGAAAAAAATACAGGCAAGCCGGGTCGGCAGGGGCTTTCCCCGTCGGCCCGGACCTTTAAAACAGCGGCGCGCCCCGCGCCGGAAAGGAAAACGCGTATGACACTGCACGAACTTCTGACCGCCCTGAACGCCGAACTGCTGACCCCCGAGGCCGACCTTTCCATTGAGGTGCACACCGCCTGCGGCAGCGACATGATGAGCGACGTACTGGCCTATGTTAAAGACCAGGCCGTACTGCTGACCGGCCTGAACAACCCGCAGGTCATACGCACCGCCGACATGATGGATATGCACTGCGTGGTATTTGTGCGCGGCAAGCAGCCGGATGAGCAGATCCTGAAGCTGGCCGGCATGCGCGGCATTGCCGTACTTACCACCGCCCTGCCCATGTTCACCGCCTGCGGCCTGCTGTACGACGCCGGTCTGCGCGGAGGTACCCACCATGAGTGACGACATCCGCCTGAGCTACGTTGTACCCGGCGATGACTTTACCCGCGCGGGCGAGGCCAGCGCCCACTGCAAGGCCACGCTGAAAAAGCTTGGCG
>CAZYRD010000147.1:0-4249 GCA_964649475.1 uncultured Faecalibacterium sp. | reverse complement strand
CACAGTCCCCCACATCCAGCTAAGCGACGTGGACGTGGACCCCGCCGCCATCCGCCGCGTTGCCATTGCCCTGTACGAGGGCGAGATCAACCTTGCCATTCACGCCGGCGGCGGCAACATTGACGTCACCATCGGCGACGAGGTGTGCACCATGCACCTGTACGACAAGGGCCCCGGCATCCCGGACATCCCCCTTGCCATGAGCGAGGGCTATTCCACCGCGCCGGATGAGATCCGCAGCCTCGGCTTCGGCGCCGGCATGGGCCTGCCCAACATGAAAAAATACGCCGACACCTTTGAGATCTCCTCCGTCGTGGGCGAAGGCACCGATATCGTAATGACGGTTTCTATATAAGGAGCGCGGGTGCAGATACATACGCTCTTCGAGCCCTCGGACACACGGCAAAAACCGGGAGGGTGCGCCGCGCCCCATAAGGTGCGCATATACCGACACATACGCTCTTCGAGCCCTCGGACACACGGCAAAAACCGGGAGGGTGCGTCCCTTACAAAAACCACAGGCATTTTCCATCACATCATCATTTCCCGAAAGGAGATGACGCATTGAGCGATTTTGTCCATTCCGTCACACTGGATAAATCCATCTGCCACGGCTGTACGCGGTGCGTCAAGCGGTGCCCCACCGAGGCCATCCGCGTGCACGACGGCGTTGCCCACATTCTGGCCGAGCGCTGCATCGACTGCGGCGAGTGCATCCGCCAGTGCCCGCATCACGCCAAAAAGGCCAATTACGACAGCCCCGACCTTTTGAAAAACTACGACCTGACCATCGCGCTGCCCGCGCCCGCGCTGTACGGGCAGTTCAACAATCTGGAGGACACCGACCTTGTGCTGAACGCGCTGAAGGCCTACGGCTTTGACCGCGTGTTTGAGGTGAGCGCCGCCGCCGAGCTGGTCAGCGACGCCACCCGCCACCTGATGCGCGCCGCCACCGAGGAGATGAAGCCGTTCATCTCCTCCGCGTGCCCTGCCGTGGTGCGGCTGATCCGTGTGCGGTTCCCCAACCTGATCGACCGCGTGCTGCCGCTGATCGCCCCCGCCGAGCTTGCCGCCCGTCTTGCGCGGGAAAAAGCCGTGGAGGAGACCGGCATTGCGCCGGAGCGCATCGGCGTGTTCTTCATCAGCCCCTGTCCCGCCAAGGTTTCGGCGGTCAAAATGCCCATCGGCAGCGCCCGCAGCGAGATCGACGGCGTGCTGGCCATCAAGGACCTGTACCCCAAGCTGTGCAGCCTGATGAAAACCGCCGGCGACGAACCGCTTTCCCACGCGGGACGCATCGGCGTCAGCTGGGCTTCCAGCGGCGGCGAAAGCAGCGGCCTTGTCAGCGTGGACAATTACCTTGCCGCGGACGGCATTGAAAACGTCATCCGCGTGCTGGAGGACCTTGAGGACGAAAAGCTGCACGACCTTGCCTTTGTGGAGCTGAACGCCTGCGCCGGCGGCTGCGTGGGCGGTGTACTTACCGTGGAAAACCCCTACATTGCCCGCGCCAAGCTGACCAAGCTGCGCCGGTACATGCCGGTGAGCGAAAACCACCTGACCGGCAGCATCCCGCCGAAAATGCTGTGGGATACCGATCTGGAGTACCTGCCGGTGCTGGAGCTGGGCTCTACCCGGCGCGAGCGCTTTGAGCGGTATGCCCAGCTGGAGGAGCTGCGCGCGCTGCTGCCGGGTCTGGACTGCGGCGCCTGCGGCGCGCCCACCTGCGCCGCCCTTGCCGAGGACATCGTCCGCGGCTACAACAAGCTGGAAAACTGCCCCTTCCAGATGCGCAAGCGCATGCAGGAACAGCAGGAGCAGATCGAAAAAATGCAGACAAACGGCGGCGACAACCCTGCGCCGGGGGCAGAGCTCCCCGCAGCGCCCGCCGTCCCCGGGGAGGAAATGCCATGACCAACAAGGACGCCGCCGCTGTATCCGGCTTTACCGTGCTGTGCGCCGGTGAGGAACGCGAGATCCGCAGCTTTTACTGCTGTGACCTGCTCAGCCACGTGATGGGGCAGGTGCTGGAAGACACCTGCTGGTGCACCGTGATGGGCAACATCAACACCATTGCGGTGGCCACCCTTGCCGAGGCCGCCTGCGTGGTGCTGTGCCACGGCATTCCCGCCACGGAGGAGATGCTGCGCCGCGCCGGTGAAAACGGCGTGACGGTGCTTTCCACCGACATGGCCCAGTTTGACGCCGCCGTCGCCCTTGCCAAAGCGGGCGGCATTGCACTGTAACCGTCCACGGCGAACGAAATTCACCGGACGGCCTGCGCAAGAGCCGCGGCAGCCGGATGTTCCTCCGCTTACAGTAAATGAGATCCCCAAAACCGGGAGGTGACCTGCCATGCGTCCGCTGCGCTACGAACTGCACTGCCACAGCTGCGCCTCGCCCTGCGGGGATGACGGCATGACCCCCGTTATGCTGTGCGGCATGGCAAAGCTGGCAGAGCTGGACGTGCTGGCCATCACCGACCACAACTGCGCCGCCAACCTGCCCGCCGCCGAGGAAGCCTGCGCCGCCTACGGGCTGGTGCTGCTGCCAGGCATTGAGGTGACCACCGAGGAGGAGATCCACCTGCTGTGCTATTTCCCCACGGTGGAGGCCGCGCAGGCCATGGGCGCGCTGCTGTACGAATACCTGCCGGACGTCCCCTGCGACCCGGATTTTTTCGGCAACCAGCTTGTGATGGACAGCGACGAAAACGTCATTGACCGGCCCGAAAAGCTGCTGATCAACGCCACCTCGCTGGATCTGTACCGCGCCAAAGCGCTGGCCGAGCAGCTTGGCGGGCTGTGCGTGCCTGCCCATCTGGACAAGGATTCCACCTCCGTGCTGTCCGTGCTGGGCATGATGCCGGAGGATCTGGATTTTCCCTGCGTGGAGTTCCGCGACCCCGCCAAAGTTCAGAAATTTGTGGATCGGGGCGTGCTGCCCCCGCCCGCCGAGGTGCTGACCAGCTCGGACGCGCACCGCATGGAGGCGCTGGGCGAAGCCGGCGGCGTACTGGAGCATCCGGAGCAGAGCTTTCTGTGGCCGCTGCTGAAATACCGGCTGGAGCTTGCCGGCGAACCCGTGGACTGAATCGTTTTCCCCTTAAAGCGCACGAAAAACCCGATAGCACAAAAAATAAACACGATGGGTGCTTTGCAGCGCCCATCGTTTCTGTTATAGTAATAGTAACAGGACAAAACCCGGTCCGGACGTCTTTGTTTTGCGCCGGACGGACGGGTGAAAAACACAAAGGAGTATTCGCCATGCGTCACACCGCTGAGGAAATGCTGGGCAGCGCCCTTGCCGCCTGGAACTGGGAAGCCCCCGTAAAAACCGCCGAGCGCTACGGCAACGGCCACATCAACGACACCTTCTGCGTCGTGCTGGAAAACGGCCGCCGCTTCATTCTGCAGCGCATCAACACCACCATTTTTGCCGACCCCGCCGGCCTGATGGAGAACATCTGCGGCGTGACGGCGTTTCTGCGCAAAAAGATCGAGGCCGCGGGCGGCGACCCCGAGCGCGAGACCATGAACGTGGTGCCCGCCGCCGACGGCGCCAGCTGGTTTGCCGACAGCGACGGCGGCGCGTGGCGCGTGTACGTTTTTGTGGAGGACACCGTCTGCCTGCAGGAGGTACAGGACCCCGCCGATTTTTACGAAAGCGCCTACGCTTTCGGCACCTTCCAGCAGCTGCTGGCGGATTACCCCGCCGCCACCCTGCACGAGGCCATTCCCAAATTTCACGACACCGCCGACCGGTACGAAAAATTTGAGGCCGCCGTTGCCGCCGACAAAATGGGCCGCGCCGCAGCCCTGCGGGAGGAGATCGCCTTTGCGCGCGCCCGCAAGGAGGATTGCGGCCGCATGGTGAACTGGCTTGCCGAGGGCAAGCTGCCGCTGCGCGTCACCCACAACGACACCAAGCTGAACAACATCCTGATGGACGCAGCCACCCGCAAGGGCATCTGCATCATCGACCTGGACACCGTCATGCCCGGCCTTGCCGCCAACGACTACGGCGATTCCATCCGCTTTGGCGCCAACGACTGCACCGAAAACGAAAAGGACATGGGCAAGGTGAACTTCAGCCTGCCGCTGTTCGAGACCTACACCAAGGGCTTTTTGAGGGCCGCCGGCGGCGCCCTGACGGATTTTGAAAAGAAAACGCTGCCCTGGGGCGCCCGGCTGATGACGCTGGAATGCGGCATCCGTTTTCTGACGGACTATCTGGACGGCGACCACTA
>CAZYRD010000146.1:0-6541 GCA_964649475.1 uncultured Faecalibacterium sp. | reverse complement strand
AATAGCACAAACCCCACTTTCGCGTAAAGGAAAGCGGGGTTTTTCTACAGCCTGAGACCGCCTTGTGCGGTCTTTTTTTGCGCCGTGGTACGGACGAGAACCCGGCAAACTGCCGACTGAATACAACTTTGTAATAAACCCCTCTTGACAACTGCTGCCGTCCGCCCTCATAATGACAGAAGAAGAGTTTTTTCATCGGGAGGTATTCTTATGAACACACCGCCGCTGCTGCAATATATTCTGGAAAAGCGCCACCACCAGTACCGCCGGCCCACAGGCTTTTCGCTTGCCGCCGAATACGCCGCAAAGGGGCTTTCGCCCCGCGAACGCATGACCGACCGCTTCTGCCGCATGTGCGCCGCGCAGACGCCCGTGCTGCTGCCGGATGAACGGATCTGCTTTGTACGCACCACAAGCGATCTGCCCGACATTTTCACCCCGGAGGAATGGGCGGACATCAAAACACAGCATTTCATCCACGAGATGGGCTACCTTTCCAACCTGTGCCCGGATTATGAGGGCGTTCTGCGGGACGGTCTGCTGGCCAGGCGGGAAAAAGCCGACGCCTGCTCCCGCCGCAGCATCGACGCGCTGCTGGAGCTGACCGACCGCTACGCCGCATTGGCGGAGCAAACCGGTGACGATGCGCTTGCCGAAGTCCTGCGCCGTGTGCCGCGCTACCCCGCCCGCACCCTGCACGAAGCGCTGCAGGCCATCCGTATCCTGCATTTTGGTCTGTGGCTGGAGGGCGAATACCACAATACCATCGGCCGGTTTGACCAGTTTGCGCTGCCGTATCTGGAAGCGGACCTTGCCGCCGGCCGCCTAACGGAGGAAAGCGCCCTTGCCCTTGTGCAGGACTTTTTCCTTTCCTTTAACAAAGACAGCGACCTGTACCCCGGCGTGCAGCAGGGCGACAACGGCCAGAGCATGGTGCTGGGCGGCCGCAAGGCCGACGGCACGGACGGCTTCAACAAGCTTTCCGCGCTGTGCCTGCAGACCAGCCACTCGCTGCATCTCATCGACCCCAAGATCAACCTGCGCGTCAGCAAGCAGACCCCGCTGGAGGTGTTCCGCCTGGGCAGCGAGCTGACCAGGGCCGGACTGGGCTTCCCCCAGTATTCCAACGACGATGTGGTCATTCCCAGCCTGGAAGCGCTGGGCTACGCCCCCGCCGACGCCGCCAACTACACCGTTGCCGCCTGCTGGGAGTTCATCATCCCCGGCGTGGGCGCGGATATCGCCAACATCGGCGCGCTGTCCTTCCCCAAGGTGATCGACAAAGCGCTGCACGCCGCAGCGGACGATGCCTCTTTCGATGACCTTCTCCGCCTTGTAAAAGAAACCATCGCCGCCGAAACAACGGCGATCCGCAAAGCCATCGGCGACGTATGGTTTGTTCCCGCACCGCTGATGGATGTGATGATGGGCGGCGTGGACATTGCCGCAGGCGCAAAATACAACAACTTTGGCGTACACGGCACCGGTGCGGCCACCGCAGCGGATTCGCTGGCCGCCATCAAAGCCGCCGTCTATGAAGAAAAGCGTCTGACACTTGCCGAATTGAAGCAGGCCGTGGATGCGGACTTCGCCGGTTTTGACGAGCTTTTGGCTTATCTGCGCTGGGAGGCGCCGAAAACCGGCTGTGACGACGACCGCGCCGACGTCTGGCTGTGCAGCCTGCTGGGCTGGTTTGCCGATGCTCTGGCCGGTCACACCAACTGCCGCGGCGGCGTGTGGCGCGCGGGCACCGGCAGCGCCATGTTCTATTTGTGGCACGCACAGGAGCTGGGCGCTTCGCCGGACGGCCGCCGCAAAGGCGAAGCCTTCGGCACCAACTACTCGCCGGGTCTGTTCACCCGCATCGGCGGACCGTTTTCCGTTATCCGCTCCTTCACTAAGCCGCAGCTTGGCCGCACCATCAACGGCGGCCCGCTGACGCTGGAGTTCCACCACACCATGTTCGCCGACGAGGAGTGCGTCACCAAGGTGGCGCTGCTTGTGCAGGAGTTCATCCGCCGGGGAGGACATCAGCTGCAGCTGAACGTGGTGAGCCTTGAGGACATGAAGGACGCCCAGCTGCACCCCGAATGCCACCGCCAGCTTGTGGTGCGCGTGTGGGGCTGGAGCGCCTATTTCGTCGAGCTGGACACCTCCTACCAGAACCACGTCATGGCACGGCAGGAATATGTGGTATGACGGGCACGATTTTTGACATAAAGGAGTTTGCCCTGCACGACGGCCCCGGCCCGCGAACCACCGTCTTTTTAAAAGGCTGTCCGCTGCGCTGCCGCTGGTGCCACAACCCGGAGGGCCTTTGCGCCGAGCCGCAGCTGATGGCAAAGGAAGCGCTCTGCACCCGCTGCGGACGCTGCATGCGCGGCTGTGCGCATCCCGAATGCGCTCCCTTCGGCCGCTGCCTGCACGCCTGCCCCAACGGCCTTGTCAGTCTGTGCGGCCGCACCGTAACGGCGGACGAACTGGCGCAGAAGCTGCGGCGGGACGCCGATTTCTTTGCCGCCTCCGGCGGCGGGATCACGGTTTCGGGCGGGGAACCGCTGCTGCAGTGGCGCTTTGTACAGGCCCTCTGCACCGCACTGGGGCCGGGCATCCACAAAACACTGGAGACCAGCGGCTATGCCTCGCCGGAGGTATTCCAGAGCACCGCGCCGCTGTTTGACCTGATTCTGTTTGACCTGAAGCTGGCGGACGCCGCGCAGCACCGCGAATGGACCGGCGTGGACAACGCCCCCATCCTTGCCAATCTGGCATGGATGCGTGAACAGGGTCTTCCGTTCATTCTGCGCGTACCGCTTATCCCCGGCATCACCGATACAGAGGAAAACCTGCGCGGGCTTGCCGCCATTGCCGGTGCAGACCCCGTGGAGCTGCTTGCCTACAACGCCATGGCCGGCGCCAAATACCCCATGGTGGGCATGGAGTGGCCACTGGGCGAACGCACCGCCGCACCGGTGGAGCTTTCCCTTTTTCAGAACGCCCGCATGGGGTGACATTTCCGTTTTTACAAAAAGCAGACCGTCGGTACCCACCGGCGGTCTGTTTTGCGTAGTGTTGCAGTTTGTTTTTTATTTTACACGGTACGCGGATAGACAAAGCAGATCAATATATACCGCTTCGCCCTGCCGGTCACCGGCTTCTCGCCAGTGCTGTGTCCAGCTCGGCAAGGAAAGGCCGCAGCTCTTCTTCACCGACGCCCTCCCAGCCCAATGCAAACAGCGGCGGGTACAGCGCCGATGCCGGAAGTGCGTCCTCCGCGGCCGCGTCAAACAGCCGCAGCAGAAGCTTTTCTTTCAACGCCTGCACTTCGGCGGGTTCTTCTTTCAGCCGTGCCATGTCATGCGCCGCAGTGCGTCCGCAGGGCGCGGCACAGGCAAAGCACCCGGGCACCAGAACCTGTTTTTCCTGCAGGACGGCCTCCTTCAGCAAAGCCAGCCGCTGCGCTTCCGGCAAGGGTTCGCCCGCCGCGGCCAGCGCCTGCCGCACCAGCACGTCCGTCTGCGGGCGCAGCAGATGATCGTTGCCGTCCACCGCACGGGCAATGCCGATCAGCTCGCCCAGCAGCGCATCCCGCATTGCGGTACCAGTCTGTTCCATCCGGCAGGCTCCTTTCAGCGATCCAGAATACGGCCGTCGGTGGAGACCACCACCACCTGCCAGGGAAGGAACTTGCCGCTGGCCTGCAGCGCGCGCTTGGCGGCGTTTTCAATGCCGCCGCAGCAGGGAACCTCCATGCGCACGATGGTCACGCTCTTGATATCGTTTTCCGCAATGATGCGGGTCAGCTTTTCGGCATAGTCGCCCTCGTCCAGCTTGGGGCAGCCGATGAGCGTGATGCGGTTGCGGATAAACTCGCTGTGGAAATCGGCGTAGGCATAGGCGGTGCAGTCGGCGGCGATGAGCAGATGCGCGCCGTCAAAATAGGGAGCGTTCACCGGCACGAGCTTGATCTGTACCGGCCACTGACGCAGCTGGCTTTCCACGGGGGCCGCCGCGGATGCAGCCGCCTGCTGCCGCGCAATGGCGTGGGCGTTGCTGCCGGGACAGCCGCCCGCGGGCTTCATGCTCTTCACCTGCGTACCGGGACAGCCGCAGGGCAGCGGAGCCGCCTTCTTCTGTTTGGCGGCCAGCACGGCGGCCTCATTGTAAGCGGGGGCTTCGCGCTCCTCAAAGCTAATGGCGTCCACCGGGCAGGCGGGCAGGCAGTCGCCCAGACCGTCGCAGTAATCCTCGCGGGTCAGCACCGCTTTGCCGTTCACCATTTCAATGGCGCCTTCGTGGCAGGCAGAGGCGCAGGCGCCGCAGCCGTTACATTTATCGGAATCGATTTTGATGATTTTACGTTTCATAGCAAATACCTCCTTGCTGTTCTGACCATATTGTAGTATACTGGCAGAGAAAAGTATGTTGATTTTTCAACAAATGGAGATTTTTATGGAAAAATATCTGGAAATTTTACAGCGCTGCTCGCTGTTTGAGGACATTTCCCCCGCCGATCTGCGCACCATGCTGGACTGCCTTGGCGCACAGGTAAAGCGGTTTGAAAAGCGTGCGCTTCTGGTTGCGGAGGGCGATGCGGCCGTGCGCGTGGGCATTGTACTGGAGGGCGCCGTCTGCATTGAACAGACCGACTATTTCGGCAGCCGCAGCATCGTGGGGCACGCCGGCCCCGGCGAGCTTTTTGGCGAAAGCTTTGCCTGCGCCGGCGTTGCCGCCATGCCGCTGGACGTGACCGCCGCCGAGGCCTGCACCGTGCTTTTTGTGGACCGCAGCCGTATTCTGCGCACCTGCTGCAATGCCTGTGCGTTCCATCAGCAGCTTATCTACAACCTGATGCGCGCCATGGCACGCAAAAACCTGGCGTTTCACCAGAAGCTTTCCATCACCGCCCGGCGCACCACGCGGGAAAAGCTGCTGGCCTATCTTGCGCTGCAGGCAAAGCAGGCGGGCAGCAGCAGTTTCTGCATCCCGTTTGACCGCCAGCAGCTGGCCGATTATCTGCTGGTGGAGCGCAGCGGGCTTTCGGCGGAGATCGGCAGGCTTCGCGCCGAGGGCGTGCTGGAATGCCGGAAAAACCGCTTCACGCTGCTAAAAGCACCTTTTATGAATTGACTTTCAAAACGCTGCATGGTAACATGAAAATACATCTTCAGCCAAGCATTGAACCACCGCAACCGGCAAATACACACCAGAGCATTGAAGTATTCAAGGGAGCATATATCGGGAGGAAAGGCAGCATAAATATAAAGTTCGACCGGCTTCACGTCTGTCCTTATCAGGACGTGGCGGCTTCTTTAGCCAAAACGTACGAAAACGTGTACCTGAATATGGCCCGGACCCATATCATCGGTCCCGTTGCAGCGACCAATATGCCGGAGGAATGGCTGGAGGCAGTTCCGAAAAATAAAATCACCGGGTTTGGCGGCGATTACCCGTTTTGCTGTGCGGAAAGCGCCTGCGAGCATCAGGTCATAGCAAGAAGAAACATCGCACAGGCGCTGACCGCCAAGCTGGACGCGGGAAGGATCGACCTGCCGCAGGCAAAAAGGATCGCCACAAACCTGTTGTATGATAACCCTAAAAATCTGTTTTCGCCTTAAAAACCGCTGCGCTGAATACATTTGAAAAAAGAACCGCTGTGAAGGCTGAAATACGAACCTTGCAGCGGTTCTGTACATCTCCGCGCAGTTCCGGAAGTGCACAGATGCAAAACCTGTATAAAAACAAACGCCATTCAAGAAAAATAAATTATTTGTTTATATTTTTTCATAAAACAAAGTCTTGACAAATGTTTCAAAAGCTGTTAAGATTGTCACATTAAATTCAAAAATACAACAAAGGCGTCTGAGCAGAAAGAGTAGCCCGGAGAAAAGCCCCCAGAGAGCTGCCGTTTGGTGCGAGGCAGCGGTAATATCCACGGTGAAGTTCATTTTGCAAGCTGTGTGCTGAACATTGCAGTAGGCACAACGGGTGCGACCGTTATATCGCTAAGACTTTTAAGCCTATTGAGGTTCCGGCTGCGAGGCCGGTACGAAAGCAGAGTGGTACCGCGAAATTTTTTCGTCCCTGTTATTTTTGCAGGGACGTTTTTATTTTGTATTTTCACCCGGCTTGCAAAAGCGGGCGCAAATAGAACATTTATAAAAAGGATGGAAAAAATCATGAAGAAGATCGCGTTGATTCTGGCAGTCCTTATGCTGGCCTGCTGCGTACTGACCGGCTGTGCCGGCGGCGAGACCTACAATGTGGGCATCTGCCAGCTGATGGTGCATGACTCTCTGGATCAGGCCACGCAGGGCTTTATCGACTCGCTGACCGCCGAGATGGAAGCTGCCGGTAAAACCGTCAAGTTTGACACGCAGGTCGCCGGCGAGGCCAACCTGTGCACCACCGTCATCAATACCTTTACCGCCAAGAAGGTGGATCTGATCATGGCAAACGCCACACCCGCTCTGCTGGCCGCCGCCAACGCCACCACCGAGATCCCCGTTCTGGGCACCTCCGTCACCGATTACAACGACAC
>CAZYRD010000145.1:0-6569 GCA_964649475.1 uncultured Faecalibacterium sp. | reverse complement strand
GCCGCATCTACGACAACATCCGCAAGGCCATCCAGTTCCTGCTGGGCTCCAACATCAGCGAGGTCATCAGCATCTTCACCGCCACCCTGATGGGCTTCACCATCCTCAAGCCGGTGCATCTGCTGTTCATCAACCTTGTCACCGACACCTTCCCCGCGCTGGCTCTGGGCATGGAAAAGGCCGAGGCCGACATCATGCGCCGCGCCCCGCGTGACGCCAAGGCCGGCGTGTTTGCCGGCGGCATGGGCTTTGACGTGGTCTGCCAGGGCTTTATGATCTCCGCGCTGGTGCTGATATCCTACTTTATCGGCGACTTCATGGAGACCGGCAGCTGGTCCATCGCCAACAGCGAGCACGGCATGACCATGGCCTTCCTGACCATGTCCATGGCCGAGATCTTCCACAGCTTCAACATGCGTTCGCAGCGCGGCAGCCTGTTCAGTCTCAAGGGTCACAACAAGATCCTGTATCTGGCCGCTATCGGCAGCCTGCTGCTGACCACCGTCATCTGCGAGGTCCCCCTCCTTGCCAACGCTTTCGGCCTGATGCCCATCAGCCTGACCGAGTACGCTGTGGCCATCGGCATCGGCGCCTGCATCATCCCGCTGGTGGAGATCATCAAGCTCATCCAGCGCACCGCCGCCAAGAAGCGCGCATAAAAACAGTACAGATCCCAATAAGCAAGCCAAAACCGGCCGGGAATATTCCCAGCCGGTTTCGGTCCGCGGCAAAGTCTGCCGCAAATACAGTGCCCCGCCAAAGAACGCTGTCGTTCTCCGGCGGGGCATTTTTGTCATACGGGACGGTCAACCCTCTTCCTTGGTGTAAACACCGTCCACCTTTTTATAGGTGCGTTTGCGGTTCTTTTCCATCTTGCACAGGATCTCACTTTCCAGATCGATGCCAAGGATCTCGCTGATGCCAAGAAGATAGATGGCCACGTCTGCAAGCTCTTCGCCAAGGTCGTCCTTGTGCTTCAAATACGCCTGATACGCTTCGGCCATTTCGCCGTAGGCAAGGCAGAATTCGAATTCCACGTTTTTCACGTTGAAGCCGTGGTCCAGCTTGTTTTGGTACACCAGCTTCTGCAGCTCTTTCAGGTCGGTCATGGTGCTTCACCCCGGCTTATTCGTGCAGGAACACCTGCTTCACGGGCAGGGGACGCATCGTGGCGGAATCCACCTCCACGTACATGCAGTCCTTCATAAACTCGTTCCACTTTTTGGAGACCTCGGCTTCGCTCTGTACGCGGGCGGCGCGCTCGGGATCCTCGCACTCGTAGTAGCCGAACAGCTCGTTGCCCACGTTCCAGATGGAGTAATTGTGGATGCCGGCCTCGTTGAACATGGCGGTCATCTCGGGCCAGATCTCATCGTGCCGGCGGGTGTATTCGCCGATCATGCCGTCACGGACGACGGCTTTCCATGCGTGTCTTACCATAATGCGTTTCCTTTCTGTTGTTCCGGTGCGTCCGAAAGGCGGATGCACTTTTTTGTTATGCGGTCACTGCGATGATATAGCTGCCGGCGGGCAGGGTGACGCGGCCGGTCTCGGCAAGAGCGGCGCAGGCTTCGCCGTTGACGGTGACAGCGCTTCCGCCGTTGACCAGAACGAACTCGGCCTCGGCGTCAAAGGGTACGGTCACTTCGTACTCCATGCCGGTACCGGTCTTTTTCCAGCCGCTGACGTATTTGCCCGCGGCACTGTTGTAACGGGCGCAGGCGTGGTCAAAGCGGGCGTCCGGCATGGGGCGGATGGTGACGCGCTTGAAGCCGGGGGCGTCCTCTTTGGGCAGAATGCCGCACATGTAGCGGTACATCCACTCCATCACGGCGCCGTAGGAGTAATGGTTCATGCTGTTCATACCGGTGTCGCTCACCAGACCGTTGGGCAGTACGCTGTTCCAGCGTTCCCAGATGGTGGTGGCGCCCATGTTGACCTCGTACAGCCAGCTGGGCAGGTCCTCGTTGAGCAGCAGGGTGTACATGACCTCCGCCAGACCGTTTTCCGAAAGCGCGCTGCACAGCTGGTAGGTGCCGATAAAGCCGGTGTCCAGATGGTCGTTGCGCTTTTTGATCAGCTTGCCCAGCTCCTCGATGGTGCGGGACTTGAACTCCTCCGGCACCAGCCCCATAAACAGCGCCATGGCATGGGCGGTCTGGGTGGGGCAGGCAAGACGGCCGGTGGGGGTGAAGTATTCTTTGCGGATGGCGGCCAGCACCTCCCCGGCAAGCTTGCTGTAATAGGCGGCGTCCTCGTCCCTGCCCAGCACGGCGGCGGCTTTGGAAGTCAGCGTGGCGGCCCAGTAGTAGTAGCCGGAAGCCAGATAGAAATCGTCCGTGTTGCCGAAACGGCTGTCCTTGTCCGGATTATCCATGGCAAGCCAGTCGCCGTAGTGGAAATCGCAGGCCCACAGCCGGCGGCCGCCGCAAAGCTCCTCGTCGCGGGTCTTGATGTAGTCGGTCCACAGCTTCATGTTCTCGTATTCGCGGGCCAGCTGCACCTTGTTGCCAAAATACAGGTAATTGTTCCAGGGGATGATGGTGGCGGCGTCGCTCCATGCGCAGGCGCCGAAGCCAACGGGCTTTTCGCCTTTGCGGCGGGTTGCAGCCATGGTGATGTCCGGCACAAAATGCGGGGCGGAACCGTTCAGTTCCCGCTGTTCCAGCAGCATGTCGTGCAGATATTTGGAATAGAAGGCGGCGGTGTCCATGTTGAAGTTGGCGGTGCCGCAGAAGATCTGGGCGTCACCGGTCCAGCCAAGGCGCTCGTCACGCTGCGGACAGTCGGTGGGAACGTCCAGGAAGTTGCCGCGCTGGCCCCACTGCACGTTGGCGATCAGCCGGTTCACCTTTTCGTTGCTGGTGACGATGTCGCCGGTGGAGTCCATGTCGGAGTAAACGACGCAGGCGGTCAGATTCTGCAGGTCTTCGGCTGCGGCGCCGGTGACCTTCATAAAGCGGAAGCCGTAGAAGGTGAAGCGCGGACGCACGTGGGAGAGAACGCCGTCGGAGACGTAGGTGTACTGTGCTTCGGCGCTGCGCAGGTTTTCGTTGTAGAAATTGCCGTGCTGCAGCAGCTCGCCGAACTGCAGCTGCAGCTTTGTGCCGGCGGGCAGCTGACAGTCAAACTCCACCCAGCCGGTCATCTCCTGTTTGAAATCGAAAACCGTTTCACCGGCGGGCGTGGTCAGGACCTCAAAGTCAGTCCAGCGCTGTTTGATGACGATGGGCAGGCTCCAGCGGTCGGTCAGTGCGGCGGCAGGGGTTTCGGCCGGTACAACGGGCAGCCAGCCGGTCAGATCGCCTTCGGGACAGCTCCAGTCGCGGTTTTCCATGCGGGCGTCCAGATCCTCGCCGTAGTAGATGCCGCTTTTGGTGATGGCGGAGGCATGGCAAAGCCAGCTTTCGTCGGTGCCGATGGTCGCCGTTGTGCCGTCGGCAAGCTCCACCACCAGCTCTGCCAGCAGGGCAAGGTCGTCGCCCCACACGCCGACGCCGGGTTCGCCCCAGCCGAATTTGCCGGCGTACCAGCCCTGACCAAGCCACACGCCAAGACGGTTTTCGCCCGCGTGTACAAGATCGGTGACGTCATAGGTGTGGATCTGCAAGAAGTTGTGGTAGTCGTTGCAGGCGGGGGCAAGGTATTCGTTACCTGCTTTTTTGCCGTTCAGCTCAGCTTCGTACATGCCGAGAGCAGTGCAGTACAGGCGCGCGCGCACCACGTCGGCGCCCAGCACAAAGGGCTTGATAAACTGGGGGTGCGCGTCCTTGTGCATGGGCGCGGCGATCCATTTCGCCTGCCAGGGCTCGTCCGTTTTGCCGGTTTCAAACCAGCTTGCGGCGGTGGCGGTCTCGCCGTTGTCGCCCCAGACGGTCACACTCCAGTAATAGCGGGTACGGGGGGAAAGAGCACAGGGCAGCTCCACCCCAAGGCTGGAAAGTCCGGCGCTTTTGCCGGTGTCGAACAGCGGCGCGCTGAGATCGGCATTGGTGCTCACCACCACCTGCGCGGCGCTCTGGCGGCGGGCGGCGGTGTCCTCCACCGCCCAGGAAAACACCGGCTTGTCGGTGTAGAAGCCAAGCGGTGTGCGTATACGGTCGGCTTTCAGATCGGTCAGTTTCATAACGGTCATCCTTTTCGTGTTTTCTGTTTCCTGCGAAATTGCTTTCACAGGCTCATTATATTTGTTATACAAAGCTTTGTCAACGGCGCGCAAGGGCTTTGAAGAACGAATTTTTTGCGGCAAATGTTCCATCCGCGCTTTACAAGCCGCGGCGGGCGGGGTATACTTAACTAAACAAGGAAAAGGAGATTTTGGCAATGAGCAAAGTGATCGTGGTAGGAAGTCTGAATGTGGACCTCACAGTATATGCCCCTCATTTCCCCGTGGCGGGCGAAACCGTCGTCGGCAGCACGCTGCGCATCGGGATGGGCGGCAAGGGCAGCAATCAGGCCACCGCGGCGCACCGCTGCGGCGGTGAAGTCTGCATGGTGGGCTGCATCGGCAAGGACGCCATGTCCGACGTGGTGCGCCGCCATTATGAAAACGAGGGCATGTCCCGCGCGTACATCACCGAAAGCGACACCGCCGAGACCGGTACGGCGCTGATCGAAGTGGACGCCAGCGGTCAGAACCGCATTGTGGTGGTGACCGGCGCCAACGCCGAGGTCAGCGCCGCGCAGGTGGAACAGGCCGCGGCGGAGATGCAGGAGATCGGCGCGGTGCTCACCCAGCTGGAGACCGGCTGCGAGCCTATTTTCGCCGCCAAAAGGCTGGCGGAGGAGCGCGGCGTACCCTTTGTGCTGAACCCCGCGCCCTATAACCCCATGCCGGCTGAGCTGCTTGACGGCACCGACTGGCTGACCCCCAACGAGACCGAAGCGTCCTATATTTCCGGCGTGGAAGTAAAGGATGCGGCCTCCGCCGCCGAGGCGGCCCGCGCCATCCGCGCCATGGGCGTAAAAAATGTGCTGGTCACGCTGGGCGGACAGGGTGTGTACGCCCAGTGGGAGGAAGCCGGCGTTCTGAAAGAGGAAAAGCTGGATCCGCCCAGAGTGAAGGCTGTGGATACCACCGGTGCCGGTGACGCCTTCAACGGCGCGTTCACCACCGCACTGGCCGAGGGCCGCACCGTGCCCGAAGCGCTGCGGTTTGCCTCCAGCTGCGCGTCGCTTTCGGTGACGAAGGCCGGCGCCGCAGACGCTATGCCTGCCCGCAGCGAAACGCTGGCGCTGCTGAAGGAGACCTACGGTCTGGACTGGTAAAGCGGCAGTACAATAAAAAACAAACAGCAAAACCGTCCGGCATGCAGTACGCCGGACGGTTTTAAGAGTGGATGTGTGATGGATATGCAGCAGGAGAACGGTCGGCAAGGAGCTTGTCGACAAAGAATTTGTCGAGTTGTCGGTGCCGGTGAGGGCTTTGCTCCGTTTGCGCCGCTGAGCGCCCATGCGCAGGGCGATCTTCTTATCGCGGCAGACGGCGGCCTGTGCGCCTGCCAGGCGGCGGGCGTCGTGCCGGACGTTATCCTTGGCGATTTTGACTCTCTGGGGCATGTGCCGTCCGGCGACAATGTACTGCGCTGGCCGGAGATGAAGGACGATACCGACATGATGCTGGCCATCCGGCTGGGGCTGGAAAAGGGATATCGGACCTTTTATCTGTACGGCGGCTGCGGCGGCCGGTTCGACCATACCCTCGCCAATCTGCAGGCGCTGGCTTTTCTGGCCGGGCAGGGGGCTGTGGGCTACTTGTTTGAAGGCGGGCAGACTCTCACCTGCGTGCGCAGCGGCAGGGCGTGTTTTCCTGCGCTGGAAGAAGGTATTCTTTCGGTGTTTTCCATGTGTGGGAAAGTCGGTGGCGTCACTTTGCAGGGACTGCTGTACCCCCTTGCGGACGGCGAACTGTTTCCGGATGTGCCGCTGGGCGTCAGCAACCATTTCACCGGTGCGCAGGCCTGTGTGCAGGTAAAAAACGGTGCGCTGACTCTTGCGTGGGACGTGCCTGTACTGCCGGCGGTGGAGCAGCTGGTGTATTGATCTGTTGATGAGCGCGGCTTGTCCGGAAAAGAATGAAAGAAAAAACTGCAGCAGAAAGGCCGTCCTTCGTGTGGAAGGACGGCCTTTTGCATATGGATGTTGCCCGGCGGAAACATTACCCGTTGGTGCGGTTGCTTTCGTGGCGGGGATGGTGAATGTTCTGCAGACGGGCGCTGGTCTTGCCCTCGGGGCGGATCTCTCCGGCAGCAAACAGACTGCGGCGGGTCAGTGCGGGACCGACCAGCTCGTAAACCAATACGCTGAACAGCACTACGTTGCGCACCAGTGTGCCGTCGTTGAGCTGAGCGGCGGTAATGGCCATGCCCAGAGCCACACCTGCCTGGGGCAGCAGAGTGATGCCCAGATTTTTGGTGATGGCCTCGCTGCAGCCGGTGGCCCTGCAGCTGCCGTAGGAGCCGAAATATTTGCCGGCGGAACGGGCGATGATGTAAATGGCGCCTACCAGCAAGGTTACGGGGCTGGCAAGGATCTGCAGGTCCAGCTCGGCGCCGGAGATGACGAAGAAC
>CAZYRD010000144.1:6173-6588 GCA_964649475.1 uncultured Faecalibacterium sp. | reverse complement strand
GAATTTCTTGAACACGGCGGGGAGATCGTGACGGACATATGATGCGACCATTGCGGCACGGATCCGGACGAAAAGAAGTGGATTTGAGCAGGTGAAAAGGAAATGGCTTGCCTGAAAGAAAAACGGCCTCTCCGGTCGGAGAAGCCGTTTGAAAGCATGTGCAGAAAAGAGAACGCTCACTCAGCATCCAGCGTCCACTTCTGCTGCCAGATGACGGCGGGACCTTCTTCGCCGGTGTGAGCGTAGAAAACCGTCAGCAGGCTGCCGTCGGCAAGCTCCACAGTGGCGGGATAACCCAGGTCGTCACCGAAATCGTTTTCGTAAAGGACGTTGTCGGTGTCCCAGCTTTCGCCACCATCGGTGCTGAACATCAGGCGGATACCGGGCTTGCCGAGCAGACGGTTGCTGTAGGCGG
>CAZYRD010000144.1:0-6163 GCA_964649475.1 uncultured Faecalibacterium sp. | reverse complement strand
GGCGATCAGCACGCCGGAGGAGTGCTGTATGATGTGGGACGGGGCGCCGCCCTGCGGATGCAGCAGTGGGCGAGGGGCGCTCCAGGTTTTGCCGCCATCGTCCGATTCGGACTGATACAGTGTAAACATCAGCTCGCCGGAACGCCGCTGCACGCGGATATGACAGAGGATGCGTCCGTCCGGCAGCTGGAAGGCATACGGCTCGTAGGAGGCAAGCAGCGAGCCGTCCGTGTCGGGAATGTCCGGAATACTGCCGACGAACGTCATTTCGCCGCTGGCGGGGTCGATGCGGTAGGCGAGGATCTGTTCCTTTACGGGTGGTTCTTTGGCATAATCGGAACGAACCTCGCCCACCCACAGAATGGTGCCGTCATGCAGCTCGGTGGGCCCGTGCGGAGAACTGATGGGCGCAAGGCGCAGCGGGCCGAAGGTAACGCCGTTGTCGTGGCTGATGCGGTAGGTGCCGCCAAGCCCGGCGGCTTCCTGTTCGTCGGTGATCATGTCCAGATATGCCAGACGATAATTCTTGTCCGGGGTGGCGTTTTTCAGCCAGTCATCCGCGTTGTGATGAAAATCGCTGAGAACCCAGTCGCGTTGCATTTTACGGGTGTTGTTGAACGAGGTGACGATAACGCCTCTTTTGCCGAAAGACATCAGACCGGCGTCGCGGTCGTCCAGTACGGTGTCGATGACCGGCGCGGGAAGGCTCCAGCTGGCGCCTTCATCGTTGCTGAACGCCAGTACCGCCTTGCCAAAAGGACAAACATGGGTCAGCCGGAAGCCGGAGGAAGCCACGGCCAGCCGGCCGTCGCGCAGTCGGGCGATGGTGGGCCATGCAAAATAATTGAGGCGGCTATACGGATTTTCCAGAATGATGCGAGGGGTATCGATCAGGTGGAATTTCATATACACAGCTCCTTTCAGTTGATCCTCTTGCTTTCATTATAGCGCATGGCCGGTAAAAAGCAAGATGCTAAAGCAGACGAAAAAAGTTTTAATAGTCTGTATCCAAAACAGTGCAGTACGGTAAATTTCTCTGGCAGTTGATGGATTTCATGGAAAGATGGTTGCATTATTAAAAGTTTTCAAGTATAATAAAATACTAAAAGTCATTCCCTGGAGGTGCCTATGGCTGAACGAGTTAAAATTACGATCGACCCGCAGGATACCGGCCTGCATATTCCGGCAGTCGCGCTGCGCGGTCTGGTCGTTTTCCCGAATAATGTGGTCCACTTTGAAGTGGCCCGACCCAAATCCATTGCAGCCATCACGTGGGCCATGGAACACAACAGCCCGGTGTTTCTTGTTGCGCAGAAGGATATCAACGTGGAGGATCCCGGCATAAAGGATCTGTACACCTATGGTGTCGTTTCTGAGATCAAGCAGTTCCTGCGCATGGACGAAGGCAACATCAATGTGCTGGTGGAAGGCAAGCTGCGTGCAAAGCTGCTGCAGCTGGAGACCTCCGATAAATTCCTGATGGCAGAGGTAAAGCCCTCCAACATCCGTGTGCCCGCTGCCGGTACGGAGGACCGCATTGCTGCACTGGTGCGCCGCGTCAAGGAGGAGTTCCACCGCTATCTCACCATGGGCCAGCGTGTTTCCAAGGAAGTGGTGTTTACCGTCCTCTCCAATGATGACGGCCGTTTTATCAGCGAATACATCCCCTCCAATGTGCTGTTCCGGTATCAGGATAAGCAGACGATCCTTGAGGAAAACACCCTTATGGGCCGTCTGGAAAAGCTTCTGGATCTGTTCATCCGGGAGAACAATGTTCTGGAGATCGAGCGCGAGCTTCAGGAAAAAACAAGTGACATCATGGAAAAAGAACAGCGGGATTACTACCTGCGTGAAGAGATGAATGTCATTCTGGAAGAGCTGGGTGAGGGTGACGATATCCGTGCGGAGGCCGCAGCGTATAAAAATAAAATTGCTGCGCTGCCCATCGACGCTGACAGTGCCGCCAAGCTCGCCAAGGAAGCGGACCGTCTGTTCAAAATGCATAACTCCTCGCAGGAGGCCACGGTCATCCGTTCCTATCTGGATACCTGCCTGGAGCTGCCCTGGGGCGTGGAGACCAAAGATTCGCTGGATCTGAAAAAAGCCGAGGCCATTCTGAACAAAGATCACTACGGCATGCAGAAGGTCAAGGATCGCATTCTGGAGATCCTTGCCGTGCGCAAAACCTCCGGCGAGGCCAAAGGTCAGATCATCTGTCTGGTCGGCCCTCCGGGTGTGGGTAAAACATCCATTGCGCAGTCCATGGCGCGCTGCATGAACCGCAACTATGTCCGCATGAGTCTGGGCGGCGTGCGGGATGAAGCCGAGATCCGCGGCCATCGCCGTACATATATCGGGTCGATGCCCGGACGTCTGATTTCCGCTGTTATTCAGGCCGAAAGCTGCAACCCGCTCATTCTGCTGGATGAGATCGACAAGCTGGCCAGCGATTTCCGCGGCGATCCGGCCGCAGCTCTGCTGGAAGCGCTGGATCCTGAGCAGAATAAGGCATTCAAGGATCATTTTCTGGATATTCCTTTCGATCTTTCCCGCGTGCTGTTTGTCACCACGGCAAACTCGCTGGATACCATTCCGCGGCCTCTGCTGGACCGTATGGATGTGATCGAACTGGGCAGCTATACCCGCGAGGAAAAACTGCAGATCGCCCGTCGGCATCTGCTGCCCCGCCAGCTGGAAAAAACCGGTCTGAAAGGCCGGGTGAAGATGCCTGCCTCCGTGCTGGAACTTCTCATTGACGGATACACCAGCGAAGCGGGCGTCCGTACACTGGAACGCACCATTGCCGAGGTGCTGCGCAAATGTGCACGCCAGCTGGCTGCAGAGCCCGAAGCGGTTCTCAGTCTGACCCCGGCGCAGATCGAACCCCTTCTAGGCCCCCGCCGCCGCAAGGAGAACTTCCTCAGCCGGCGCGATCAGGTGGGCGTGGCCAACGGTCTTGCATGGACTTCCGTCGGCGGCGAGGTGCTTCCCATCGAAGTGCTTGTGCTGGACGGCGGAAGCGGCCGCATTGAGCTGACCGGCTCTCTGGGCGAGGTGATGAAGGAATCCGCCAAGCTGGCGCTTTCCTATGCGCATTTCCATGCTGCCGAGTATGGCATTGACGCCGCCCGCTTCAAGAACATCGACATCCACATCCACTTCCCGGAAGGCGCCGTGCCCAAGGACGGCCCCTCCGCCGGTATCACGCTGACCACAGCGCTTATTTCTGCGCTTTCTGAAATTCCTGTTTCCAGCAAGGTGGCCATGACCGGCGAGATCACCCTGCACGGCGATGTTCTGCCCATCGGCGGTCTGCGCGAAAAATCCATGGCTGCTTACAAGGAAGGGCTGCGTACCGTGCTCATTCCGCAGGCCAACGCCCCTGACTTGTACGAGGTTGACCCTGTTGTGAAGGAAAAGGTGACCTTTGTGCCGGTCTCCCGGCTGGATCAGGTGCTGGATCTTGCCCTGCTGCGTCCCTCTGCGGCGGTCAGCCGTTCCGGCGGCGCCAAAGCGGCAAAGACTCTGGCCAAAAACCAGAAGGACGCCGCTTTTGTGCAGTCCTGAGCGCTTTTCAAAATACGGAAACGGAGAGCATACATGAACTTCAACAAGGCCGCATTTCAGGCCTCCTACGGCCTGTCCTCCCAGCTGCCGCCCTGTGACCGTCCCGAGATCATTTTTTCCGGTCGTTCCAATGTGGGCAAAAGCTCGCTGATCAACAAGCTGTGCAACCGAAAAAACCTTGCCCGCGTCAGTGCGACGCCGGGTAAGACCGCGACCATCAACTTCTATCAGGTGGATGACGTCTATTTTGCCGACCTGCCCGGTTATGGCTATGCCAAGGTTTCTGCAGCAGAGCGCCAGCGCTGGGACGACCTGATCAACCGGTACTTCGAGACCGGCCGCGATCACACACTGCTCATCCAGCTGGTGGACAGCCGCCGTGAGCCCACCGCCGACGATTTTCAGATGATGGAATACCTGCAGCATCACAGGATCCCTTTTGTGGTGGCGCTGACCAAGTGCGACAAGCTGAAAAAGAGCGAGATGGAAAAGCAGGAAGCGGTGCTGCGTCGGCAGTGTGAGCCGTATGGCTGTAAAGACGTTATCCTCACCAGTGCTGAAAACGGCTTTGGCATTGCGGTGCTGCAAAAAGCCATCGAAGCTGCCGTTGCCGGCGAGTAAGCGGAAAAAGATTTTATGTATAACGAATTTGCCTATTTTTACGATGAGCTGAACGGTGCGGCCAACTATGGCCGTCTGCACCGCTTTGTCCGTCGGCGGTTTCGCCGCTGCGGCCTGAAAAAAGGCATTGTGGCCGATCTTGGCTGCGGCACAGGCACGCTGACGCTGGCGCTGGCGAAGGACGGCTACGATATGCTGGCGGTGGACGTTTCGCAGGATATGCTGGAGGTGCTGGCAGATAAGCTGGCGCGGAAGCCGATGCTTGCGGGCCGTGTGCAGCTGCTGCGGCAGGATCTTACCGCACTGGATCTGTTCGGGACCGTGCAGGGGGCGGTGTCCACCTTTGACACGCTCAACCATATCGGGCCGCTGCCCCGGCTGGAGGCCGCGGTGCGCAGTGCGGCCTTCTTTATGGATAAGGATGCGGTGTTCATCTTTGATATGAATACGCCTTACAAGCATCGGGAGATCCTGAAAGATCACAGCTATGAGGTGCAGGCGCCGGATGCTGTCTGTGTGTGGAGCAACCGGTATGACGCGGACATTCCTGCAACGGAGATCACGGTACGCACCACACGCAGTGCCACCGGCGAGGTATTTGAAGAACGCTTTACCGAGTACAGCTACACCAGCGAACAGGTACAGGCCATGTGCGAAAACGCCGGTCTTGCCGTGCTGGAGATTCTGGACGGTGATACCTTCCGGAAGCTGAAGCCGGACTCTCAGCGCATGGTGTTTGTCACACGGAAGTGCTACACACAGCTTGGTGAAGAAAAGCAGGGAACGGAAAACGAATAAGAGGAGAATACAATGGCTAAACTGATCCGAAGCATTTCCGAAAACGGCGGAGTGCTGGTGACCGCCATCGATTCCACCGGGATGGTGGAACAAATGTATAATATCCATCACACCAGTCCGGTGTGCTCGGCCGCACTGGGCCGTCTGGTCACAGCTGTGACGCTGATGAGCGCCAATCTGAAAAGCACCGAGGATACCCTCACGCTGCGCATCAAAGCGGATGGCCCGGCGCGGTCGCTGATCGTTGTGGCCAACGGCTACGGCGACGTCAAGGGCTGCATCGGGGATCCCGATGTGGAGCTTCCGCTGCGCGCCGACGGCAAGCTGGATGTGGGCGGCGCCGTGGGCCGCGACGGCAGCCTGACTGTCATCAAGGATCTTGGCTTGAAGGAGCCTTATGTGGGGCAGGTGCCGCTGGTCTCCGGCGAGATCGCTGAGGACATCACCTCCTACTATGCCGCCAGCGAACAGATCCCCACCGTCTGTGCTTTGGGCGTGCTGGTGGACACCGACTGCCACATCAAGCGCGCAGGCGGTTATCTTCTGCAGCTTCTGCCCGGCGCCACGGATGAAGAGATCGACATGCTGGAGGCCAATGTGAACAATATGCGCAGCATCACCTCTTTGCTGGAGGAAGGCTGGACCGCCGAGCGCATTGCACTGCATGTACTGGAGGGCTTCAACCCCAATCTGCTGGACGAGCAGGACGCGCAGTACCGCTGTGACTGCAGCCGCGAGCGCATGGAGCGCGCGCTGATCAGTCTGGGCCGCAAGGAGCTGACCGAGCTGAGCCTTGAGCAGGATGACATCGAGATCGGGTGTCAGTTCTGCGGCAGCCGCTATACGTTTAAGGCATCTGAGCTGCTGAAAACGTTGGACTGATCGACCGGATGGCTGCAGACTGGAAAGAACACCACTTTTTTCGGCAGATGTTTGTGTTATGCTGGTGGTTTTGACAAACCCAAAAAAACATAAAAAAAGGTATTGACTTTTTTGCGCCAATCGTGTAAAATAACATACGTCGCCTGACCAAGGGCGGCGTCACATGCGGGTTTAGCTCATCTGGTAGAGCGTCACCTTGCCAAGGTGAAGGTAGCGAGTTCGAGCCTCGTAACCCGCTCCATGTGGCCCGGTAGTTCAGTTGGTTAGAACGCTAGCCTGTCACGCTAGAGGTCGT
>CAZYRD010000143.1:0-6628 GCA_964649475.1 uncultured Faecalibacterium sp. | reverse complement strand
ACTGGCAGAGATCATCACGCCGCAGTCAAACTCCTCCAGACGGGTAATGTAGGAAACGCTGGGTGTGGTGGTGACGTGCAGAATGTACACATCCGCACCGGAGGCGGTAAGGCCCGCGGCGATGGAATATTCATACATATAGCAGGAGCGGCGGGTGTCCTTGCCGATCACCACGCGCACGTGCTCGCCGCCGGTTTTCTCCCTGCCCAGATACCAGCCCAGAAAACGGCCGATGCGCCAGGCGTGCATAGAGGTGAGGTTGTTGCCGGCTTCACCGCGGAAGCCGTCTGTGCCAAAATATTTTCCCATACAAAAAACTCCTGTCAATATAGAATAGGACGTTATGGTTGCTGACATATATATGCGGTGCGTGCAAAGTCCTGCACCGTATATTTCTGGTTCATATTATAGCACAATTTAAACAAAAAACCACTATTTTTGCACAAATGTGCATGAAGTTCTACTCTTCCACTACAAAAACAAAAAGAAAAAACCAAAGAATTGGTAAAAAAGTGATAAAATTTGCATTATCCGTCTGCGGTGTGCCGGAGAGAATGCAAAAAAATGCTGCACAGGTCTTGCAAACAGGCGGGCTATGGGGTATCATTATTGTAACCAAAACAATGCGCAAAAGCCGATGATATAGAGGAAAAAGGAGATAAGCGATGAAGGCGCTGCTGGGAATGTACTCTCTGCGCGAGGCGATGGCGGCGGATCTGGAAGGTACGCTGGCACAGGCAAAAAAACTGGGCTTTGACGGCATCGAGCTGGCCTGGTACGCCGGACATCCGGTGGAAAAAGTGCGCGAGGCGGTGCAGAAGCTGGGGCTGCAGGTGTGGAGCTGCCACACCGACATCAAAGAGATGCTGGCGGATCCCCACAAAAATTTCTCGGATATCGTTTCGCTGGGTGCAAAGTATGTCATCATCTGCCATATGCGGGACGATGAGCGTCCCGGCGGCGAAAATTTTGCGCAGGCCGTGGCCGATGTGCAGATGCTGGAAAAGCTTGCGCGGGAGCAGTACGGCCTGACCATGCTGTACCATAACCACGACTTCGATTTGAAAAAGCTGCCGGACGGCCGGTACAGCCTGGAGGCCAGCTACGAGGCGTTCCCCGTTGGCGGCGAGCTGGACACCTGCTGGGTGGAACTCTGCGGCGCCTCCACGGTGGATTTTCTGCAGCGGTACGCCGGGCGTATTCCGCTGATGCACATCAAGGATTACCGCCGTACGCCCGCGCCTGCCGGTGCGGCCGAGCCCGCCCCCGGGTGTGAATTCTGTCCGCTGGGCTGGGGCGAGATCGACTTCAAAGCCATTTTTGCCGCTGCGGAAGCCACCGGCGTCAAAGCGGTCATTCTGGAGCTGGACGAACCCGGCTGCGGCAAAAACGCGCAGGAATGTGTGGAGCTGAGCACCGTTGAGATCATGCGGCTGCTGGGCCGCAGTTAACAGCAGGGCGGATGGACGATCCTGTATGCATCGATCTTGAAAGACATAAGACACGACGGCAGAGTTTGTGCCAGATACTTTGACCGGAAGGTTCGGACGTGAGCCGGTTCGAACCCAACAGACGCGGGTGAGAGAGCGTGCCGTAAAGTGGAGGTATGTCGGGAGGCGTATCGTTAAAAACAAGATGATATGAAACAGTGCAGTAGCGGAGCGTGTGTGGAATGTCATATTTTAATTGGATAGCATTTGCGTTTGTTTGCGCATGCGGGGTATTGTCGGTTGTTCCCCTAAAAGAAAAGGTAGGTGGAAATAGCCGCAGAGTTCTCAGCGAGATTATCGAAAGATACAGCAGTCGGATATTGATATTGATACTTGCAGTAGGCTTGTTTGCTCGTTTTTATAAAATTGATGAGCTTCCGGTGGGGTTTCATGTAGATGAGGCTGCAATGGCCTATGATGCATACTGCCTGAAAGAATATGGGACAGACAGATATTTGAATGCAAATCCTGTATATTTGATCAATTACGGCGGCGGGCAAAGCGTTTTAATGGCATATTTAGTGAGTTTTGCTTATCGGATATTCGGAACGGGTACGGTATTTGCAATCCGTTTTCCTGCGGCTTTTATGGGAACAGCGTCGATTCTTTTCGTATTCTTGATCACAAAAAAGATATTCGGCAAAACAGCGGCGTTGCTTGGTGCGTTTTTTATGGCTGTTTTTCCGACATGCATCAAGATGTCACGCTTTGGATTGGATTGCTATTTGATGTACAGCTTTGTCTGCCTGTCTGTTTGGTTGTTTGCGTTGGCAGTGGAAAAACAGGAAAATCTGTATTTTGTTCTGGCGGGAACAGCGTGGGGAATAACGTTGTATACATATGCCATTTCGTATATATTCGTTCCTGTTTTTTTGGCTGTATCTGTACTGTATTTGCTGTGGATCAGAAGGATCCGTTGGAAGCAACTATTGTTTGCCGGTATACCGCTGGGCCTATTGGCATTGCCTCTGATCCTTGTGTTGATAGTCAATAACGGGCTCTTGAATGAAATTTCGACGGACTTTATTACTATACCACTGTTGCCGCTGTACAGAGGCGGAGAGATTTCGTTTTCCAATGTGTGCGGTTTTGTCGATGCGCTGTATAATGCGCTGATTTTTGACGGTTGGTTGTATAATTCTGATCTCGTGTACAATACGACATATATTGCGGCGATCCCGTTGATTTGTATTGGACTGATAAAGACCGGCTGTGATTTCGTGAAATCGGTTCGGGGAAAGAATTTCAGTTGGACGTTTTTACTTGTTTCGTATATCATGGGCGCTTTACTGTTGATGTGTGTGGTGTCCGGTCCGTGTGTCAATAAATTGAATGCTTTGTATCCGTTGTTCGCTATACTTTCAGCGGTCGGTCTTGCATGGGTGTCTAGAAGGTTCGATGTGGTCTTGGGGGCGGTTCTGTGTGTGTTTGCAGGATATTTTTTGATATTCACAGTCAGTTACTTTGACGATGTGAACTATGCAGGAGAGCTACCTCTGTTCAGCAGCAATATTGCACCGGCGATTGAAACAGTGGAAAAACTGGGCCTCGATGGCGATGTATATGTGTGCGACAATATGATGGATATCAAATACGAGGCTGTAGCTTTGGCATTGCAGCCATCGCCGCAGGAATATCAGGAGAACTTAGAGTCCAGACAGATCGGCAGATATCATGTAAAGGTTCCTGTGTATTTTGATGAAGATGGGGAGCTTCGTGAAGAACTGTACGAGGACTGTATTTACATTATCCGTACTTCCAATGAGAGCGAAACGTATAGCTATATCACAGAAAAATTGAAAAAAATGGGATTTGAGAAGCTTTCCATAGAATATTATGATATTTACTATAACCCGTAAGACTTTTTGTATGAAGCTTGCAGCTGGATGGATACAAGAATTCGGACGTTGTCTGCTCAGGAACGGCTATTGGCAAAACAAGGAATGCACGGGTGAGAAAACAGCGGACAAAATGACCGAAAAACGATGTCAGGTCAAAAAAATGCCCACAAAAAACGGAGGAAAGACACATGTTGAAGCTTTCGATCGAAACCGGCGGTACCGTAAGACGTTACGGTACGCAGAAGGCCCTGCAGGCCCTGAAGCAGGCCGGTTTTGAAGCGGTGGACTACGGCAGGACCTGCTCGGAATACAAGCATTTTGAAGGCCTGTACACCGCGCCGGACGCGGAATTCTTTGCCGTGTTTGAAGAAGACCGCCGTATTTATGCGGACGCGGGAATGACCATCGGACAGATCCACTGCCCCTACAACTCGCCGCCGGACAGGGTCACTGCCGAGGAGATGGAGCGTTTTGTCCTCGGCGTCAAGCGGTCCATCCGGGCGGCGGCGGTGCTGGGCGCACCCATTGCGGTGGTGCATCCGGTCATCCCCGTGGGCTGGAACGAGAACGAGGAAAATTACGCCAATTCCTTTGCCGTCACCGACCGCTTGTGTGCCGAATACACTGAGCTTGGCGAAAAGCTGGGCGTGATCGTTGCGCTGGAAAATATGCCCGGCGGCGATACCACTGTGCCGTACAGCTGTGCAGAGCAGTTCCTCAGGCTGCTGGAAAAGCTGAAAAGCCCGTATTTCAAGGTTTGTCTGGACACCGGCCATGCCAACTGGGCGCTGCCCGCAGGCGAGCTGCCGGACATGGCCCGTGCGCTTGCGCCGCATCTGTGCGCGCTGCATCTGCACGACAACGGCGGCACCTGGGATAACCACTTCCTGCCCTACGGCGGCACCATCGACTGGGACGCCCTGTGCAAGGCGCTGGGCGAGGGCGGCTACAATGGCACGGTCAATCTGGAGACCTGCGCCATGCGGCAGATGAGCGACGCTCTGTTTGAGCAGTATCTGGCTTTTCAGAGCGGCATTGCCGCCGAACTGAGGGATAAGATCCTTTCCGCCCGCGCAGACGGATGACACAAAAGGAGAAACCATCTATGAATATCTGCATTTACGGCGCCTCCAGCGACAGCATCGATGCCGCCTATCTGGATGCCGCCTATGCGCTGGGCAGGCAGATGGCCGCCCGCGGCCACGGCCTTGTATACGGAGGCGGAGCACGCGGAATGATGGGCGCCGCAGCCCGCGGCGTGCACGACGGCGGCGGCTGGCAGCTGGGCGTTGCACCCTCGTTTTTCCATGTGGACGGCGTTCTGTACGAGCACTGCGATGAGTTTGTGTATACCGAGACCATGCGTGAACGCAAGCAGATCATGGAGGAGCGCAGCGACGCGTTTGTTATGACGGCGGGCGGCATCGGCACGTTTGAGGAGTTTTTCGAGATCCTGACCCTCAAGCAGCTTGGCCGCCATGCAAAGCCCATTGCCGTGCTGAACACAAACGGCTATTACGATGCGCTTGCCGCCATGCTGGAGCAGGCCATTGAGCAGAAATTTATGAAGCCGGAATGCCGCAGACTGTATCGGTTCTGCACCACGCCCGAAGAAACGCTGGACCATCTGGAAACGGCGGCGGATTCCCCTGTGGATCCGGCTGCCATGAAGCATCTCTGGCTGCATCCGGAAACAAGTGATAATAAATAAGAAAAAGAACCGGCCGCCGATGCCTGCGGCTGCACAAGGAAAGGAATAACAGACCATGCGAATCACCACACCTGAAAACGACATTGAAAGAGTTTTGTTCAGCAAGGAAGCCATCGCTGCCCGTGTGCAGGAGCTGGGCGCACAGCTCACCGCCGAATACGCCGGCAAACGGCCGGTGGTCGTGTGCATCCTGCGCGGCGCTTCTGTGTTTTTCATCGATCTGTGCCGTGCCATGAACTGCGACATCGAGATGGATTTCATCGACGTTTCCAGCTACGGCGCGGCGGCAAAATCCAGCGGCGTCATCAAAATGATCAAGGATCTGGACACCCATATCGAAGGCCGCCATGTGCTTCTGGTGGAGGATATCATTGACTCCGGCCTTACCCTCAAGCACCTGCGTCAGCTGCTGGGCACCCGTGCGCCCGCCTCCATCAAGGTGTGCTGCCTGCTGGATAAGGTGGATGCCCACCCCGCCGAGCTGTCCTGCGAGTTCAGCGGCTTCCCCATTGCCAACGAGTTTGTGGTGGGCTACGGTCTGGATTACGCCGAGCATTACCGCAACCTGCCGTACATCGGCGTGCTGAAACCGGAGGTCTACGCGGATTAAGCCGCGGTGCTCCCTGAGACGCATACAAAAAAGCCCGGTCGTTCCCATGAAAAGGGGAGCGGCCGGGATCTTTTGTTCAGTCGGAAGTTTTTTTGCTGATGCCGTTTTTCAAGAAAGTTCCACAGAAGGATGCCCGTAAAGGCGACACGCCCCATATGCCGGAGGCGTCCACCCATGCGCGGAAACGCTCCGGTTCGGAGACAAAACGGATCATCGGCCCGCTGATCAGCCATGTCACCGGCGCGCAGAACAGCACAAAAACCAAAAACGCGGCGGCGCTTGCGGCTTTTGCCTGCTTTTGGGTCAGCGTGCGGTGCGTATGAGGCGTGATAAAGCTCCTTTTTGGCGATAAAAACGGGAAAGGGAAGCGACAAGCCGCCGCTTCCCCGGTGTGTATGGTTGAAATTATTCGGCCGGGGCTGCCGGACGTGCGGCGTCGGCCTCCTTTTCGGCAGAGGCGTCCGATACAGAGACGGTCGGCTCGGTTTCGATTTCAGCGGCAGTTCCTGCGTCGGCGGCTGCGGGAGCGCTGGGCGTCTGTGCGGCGATCGGCACATACGCCGCCTCCATAACGGCTTCCATTGCCGCGTCAAAAGCAGAGGTGTTCTCTTCACCGGCATCGGGCTGCGGTGCGGGCACGGCGGGGAACACCAGCGCCACCTTGAACAGGTCGCCGTCCACCGTCAGCTTCATGGCACCTCCCTGCAGCTCCACAAGGCTGCGCGCAATGGAAAGCCCAAGGCCGCTGCCATCGGTATGGCGGCTGCGGTCGCCGCGGACAAAGCGCTCCATCAGTTCATCGGCGCTCAGGTTCAGCACATCCCGGGAGATGTTGCGCACCATGATCCAAACCTTGTCGCCGTCCTCGTCCACGCTCAGATAGGCGCGCGTGCCCGGCTGGCTGTATTTACAGATGTTGCCCAGCAGATTGTCGAACACGCGCCAAAGCCGTCTTCCGTCTGCCATGATGGCAATC
>CAZYRD010000142.1:6146-6756 GCA_964649475.1 uncultured Faecalibacterium sp. | reverse complement strand
TGGTGACGCCGCCGCCAAGCTCGCGCCGGGCGGAGTAAACGGTGCGGTAATCCACACCCTTGCGCCAT
Organism: uncultured Faecalibacterium sp.; assembly: GCA_964649475.1. GTDB lineage: Bacteria > Bacillota > Clostridia > Oscillospirales > Ruminococcaceae > UBA1762. The sequence goes on along the minus strand of CAZYRD010000142.1, from coordinate 6,688 downwards.
TCGGGCAGATAGCTGGAGCAGATGATGCGCGCGGAGTACACCTCGCGGCTCTTTATCAGCTCACGCAGCTTCATAAAGGTGCCGCACCACCGCATGGGTGCGGCAATATAGGCTTTTTTGCCCACCAGCCCGGCCTCTTCCGGACTGCGGCGGGAAGTTTCGAAAATGGGTTTTTCGATGAAAAAACAGTCGGTGTGATCCTTCAGCGCTTCGATGGCGTCGTAATGCAGATTGGTGGGATTGGTGATGAAAACGGCGTCGTAGTCCATATCCGTGGCGGCGGCCTCGGTGAACTGGGCGCTCAGCAGCGCAGCGGTCTCCTGCGGCAGAGCGCGGCTGCCGTGACGCAGTGCATGGCACTCCAGCGGAAGACCGCGCTCCCTGCACACGGCTGTGATGTTGTTCAGATGGCGGGTGCCGATACTGCCTACGCCCACAAACAATACTTTCATACATTACACCCCGATCTCATTCATCAGGTCGATGCACTTCTGGTCCTGCGCGTAGCTGTAACGGGCAGTGCAGCGGCCGGCAAGTACGTC
>CAZYRD010000142.1:0-6136 GCA_964649475.1 uncultured Faecalibacterium sp. | reverse complement strand
AAGTACGTCCAGGAACTCGGAGATCTCGTCCACATAGGCGTTTTCCACGATATTGTCGCTGTAGCGGCTGTCATGCTCAAAGCTGGTGTAGACGTCCACTGGCTCTTTCTGACCGGTGGCTTTATCAAAGCGGTACAGCGCCTTGGGGTTGCCCTCCCAGAACAGGTGCAGACCTTCGCCGAAGCACTCGAAATTGCGCACGGCCTTGGGAGAGGCCACATCCACCGCAAGGAAGCCCTTGGTGCCGTTTGCATGGCGCAACGCTACGAACCAGCTGTCGGGATAGTCGATCTCCAGCTCGGTGAGCTTGTCCTTCTGAACGCTGATGATCTCGGCATCGCCGAAGGTCTCCAGCAGCCAGGGCAGCTCGATGCCAAAGATCTCCCGGCAGCCGTTGGTGCGCTTGTCACCCACAAAGAAGTTCTTGTAGTTTTCCCACGGGTGCCAGTCGGGCAGGTACTGGCCGATGTGGTAGATATAGCTGACAGGCTTTGCAAATGTCCGCACGGAATCACGGATGTAACGGGTCTCGCCGCGCCACAGCATGGTGCTGGAAAGGAACAGCGGAACATTTTTCTCTGCGGCAAGAGCCTGCAGCTCGTCATAACCGTCGTCGATGAGGTTCAGCTCGGTGAAAACAGGGATACTGCTTCCCAGCAGCTGACGGATGATGCCCGCATGGGAAATGGGCGCGGTGCACACAAAGGCTGCGTCGGGTTTGGCGGCAATGCCGGCTTCCAGCGTTTCGTAGGTGGTAAAACCCAGAGCTTCGGCCTCGGCACGGCGCGCAGGGGCGCTGTCCACACCCAGCAGGCAGACATCCGGCAGAATACCCTTCAGCAGGCGCACACGGCGTTTGCCCATACTGCCCAGACCAACGATCATCACATTCATGGCAACGGTCTCCTTTATTTCAATATAATCGTTCCTGTATCATTTCTTTGGAAATACGCTTTTTACAAGACGGCTTCACCGTCATAAAAATGCTTTGGCGAAGCAAGCAGGCCACTGGCATGGCTTTGCTTGATGATGCGCAGCATACTGCCGCTGGCATCCGGCTGATAGAACGGATTTTCCACCTTTGCGGCTTCGGCGCAAAATGCAGGCGTCAGAGCCTTTTGCAGCGCCGTACGGATGGCAGTCTCCTCACAGGGGCAGTCCAGCACATTGGCAGTACGCAGACGGCCGGTCTGCCGGTCGCCGATATTCACACAGGGCACGCCGAACTCCGGTGTTTCCACCACGCCGCTGGAGGAGTTGCCCACCACGGACGCGCAGTATTTCATAGCGGAAAGATACCCCTGCAGCCCCATGCTGGCAAACAGCTTTGCCCGCGGGTGCCGCTGTACAAAGCTCTGCCATGCGGCGTTGATGGCGTCGCCGCCGGCGTCCGCATTGGCGCCGGTGATACAGAACCCCATTTCGGGATATTCTTCCATCACCGTCAGCAAACGCTTCAGCTGGGCGGACGGGCTTTCCGCCGCCATGGTTTCGGGGTGGAAGGTCACAAGGCAATAAGGCTTGTTGAAGTCGAAGCCGAATCTTTCGCTCAACGCCTCTTTGCTCAAAAGCGGCACGCTGCGGATATTCTCCGACCCCAGCGCACCAACATTGAATACGCGGTCCGGCTGTTCGCCAAGGCGCAGCAGACGCTGGCGGTAGGCTTCGCAATACGGAAAGTGCAGCGCGGACATTTTGGTGATGCAGTGACGGAACCAGTCATCCTGCGCACCGAAGGTGACGTCACCGCCGCTGATGTGCACAACGGGAACGTTGAGCATAGCGGCAGCAGAAGCCGCGGCAAAGATCTCATACCGGTCGCCCAGTACCACGCAGGCGTCCACCGGATTGGCTGCAAACCATGCGCCGAACAGCCGCAGCGCAAGGCCGCTTGCCTGCACCACGCCCTCGCGGGTGTTGCCGAACTGCAGAATGTCAATGCGTTCGGCAATGGGCAGGCCATCCTTTTCAATTTCGGACACCGTATTGCCGTACTCCGGGCGCAGATGCGCGCCGGTGACCAGCAGACTGCACTCCAACTCCGGGTCGGCGAAGGCCTTTTGCAGCACGGGCCGCAGCAGGCCGTACTCCGCACGGGTACCGGTGACAAAGGCCAGCTTCATGCTCAACCCTCCTGTGCGGGAATGTCAGCCTCGATGCACTCATCCTCGGCAAAATCGCGGGGGGCGGTCTTGCCCATCACGTCGTACCAGCGCATGGGAGAAATACCTGTACCCGGACGTTTGACGATCAGATTTTCAGCAGAATAGACCTCACCCTTTGCAATGGGGCGTGCCGCCACAATGCTTTTGCGGGCGACGGGACGGTTGCGGGCTTCGCTGGCGGTAACGTGCTTTTTGCCGGTGCCCAGCGCCTGTTCCACACGGCGGACGGCCGTGCACAGGGCTTTCAGCTCTTCGGGGTCCAGACTTGCTTTGTGGTCGGGACCCTCCATATTTTTATCCAGAGTAAAATGCTTTTCGATGATAGTAGCGCCCAGCGCGACCGCTGCGACGGAGGCTTCGATACCGGGGGTGTGGTCCGAGTAGCCCACCGGGCAGCCGAACTGCTCCAGCTCTTTCATCGCCAGCAGGTTGGCGTCTTCAAACGGCGTGGGATAATCCGTGTTGCAGTGCAGCAGCGTGATCTCCTTTGCACCGGCGGAGCGCAGGGCCTTCAGCGCCTCGCCGATCTCTTCGTTTTCGCACATGCCGGTGGAGACGATCAGCGGTTTGCCTGTGGCGGCGGTACGCTCCAGATACGGCAGATTGGTGATCTCACCGGAGGGGATTTTGTAGCAAGGCAGATCCATGTCGTTCAAAAAATCCGCACTGGGCAGATCAAACGCGGTGGAAAGGTAGCGGATGCCGATGGACTCGCAGTAGGCTTTCAACTCCAGATGCCCCGCAAAATCAAAATGGATGCGGCGGATCATATCCAGCTGACTTTCCTGCGCGCCGGTCTGCTCCTTCTGGTACTCGGCCTTTTCGGCAAATTTGCTGACGACCAGCTCGGGTACGCAGGTCTGGTATTTGACGATATCCGCGCCGGCCTCTTTGGCCACCAGCGCCATCTTTTTGGCAAGCTCAAGGCTGCCGTTATGGTTGACGCCGGCTTCGGCAATGATGAGAGTTCTCATAAACGCTCCCCTTTTATTTCGTATTTTCCATGCGGCGGCGCATGTCGTCCAGCGTTTCCAGCTGGCCCATATCCATCCAGCAGCTCTCGTTTACCGGGTAAACGCCCACGTTGTTGTTGTCCTTTGCACGCCACTGGTCGATGACTTCGGGAAAGCCGATGGCCACACCGTCCTCCATGGCTTCCACCACCTCCGGCTCTACAAGATAGACGCCTGTGTTGGTCAGGTAGCTCATCTGAGGCTTCTCGGTCAGTTTTGCAATGCGGCCGTCCGAAGCAAGCTCCACCACGCCGTAAGGGATGGTGGTATGCTGGAACGCACAGACCATGGTGATCTTATTGTTATGCTCTTTGTGATACCGGTAGATGTCGGCGTAATCCGCCTTTACCATGATATCGCAGTTGGTGAGGATAAAGGTGCCGCTCAGCTGGCCTTTCAGAAACGCCAGGCCGCCGCCGGTGCCAAGGGGCTTGTCCTCATCCTGATAGGTAACGGTATAGTCCTTTTCCAGATCCGCAAAATAGCTTTTGATCATGTTTCTGCGGTAATTGACCACAAGGCGGAAATCCCTGCAGCCAAACCGGTGGAAATTGTCCATGATGTGCTCGGCAATGGGCTTTTCGCCGATGGGGATCAAAGGCTTGGGCAGGATCTTGGTATAGGGATACAGCCGTGTACCCAGACCGCCGGCCATCATCACGACAGGCAGGCCGATCTGACCGCAGAGTTCGCCGGACAGGTGCTCCGCAACGACCGCATCCACAACACCGCCGTTGTCATCCAGCAGCGGCACCGCGTCAATGCCGTGCCGGCGCAGAAACTCCTGCGCTTCCCAGCGGCGGCTTTCGTGCAGGGTGTAGGGATGGGTATTGGCGGCGGAAAGCACCGGGTTTTCCAGACTGCCGCCGGCCAGAATATAGCGGCGGATATCGCCGTTGGTGACGACGCCCAGCAGGCGACCGTCTTCAGCGGCGACAAACAGGATCAGACCGCGGCCATCCTTGTCCAGACGGCGCATGGCCTGCATGACGCTTTCACCGGGAGAAACCAGAAAGTCCGTGAATTTCACAACGACTTCCTCCTTTACATAATGAAATGCCGCTTATTGAGGTTGTGTCGCCTTCAGAATGACCTCCACCACGCGGGCGGCGTCCTCTTCGGAGAGGTTGGTGGAGCAGGGAATGTTGACGATGCGGCTCTGGTAATCCACCGCTTTTTCAATACCGGCGGTCAGGCTGCCGTGATAGGGCGCCTGCTCGTGGATGAGATCCCAGATGGAACGGCTCTGGATCTTGTTTTCGGCCAGAATACGGATCAGCTCGTCGCGGGAGATGGCGGCGTCCTTCATATCCACGCTGAAGAACCAGCGGTTGGGACGGGTGCCGGGACGCCAGCCCAGCATATGCAGGCCGTTTTTGCCGTCCAGACGCTCAAAATAGAAGTTGTACAGTTTTTCCTTATGGGCGATGAAACCGTTCAGCTGCTCGATCTGCGCAAGGCCCAGTGCCGCCTGCAGATTGGTCAGGCGGTAGTTGTAGCCGATCTCGTCGTGGGTATAGCTGTCGGGACTGGACTTCGCCTGCGTGGAAAGGTGCTTCATGTGCTTTGCCCACCCGGAGTGATTGGTGACGACCATGCCGCCGCTGCCGGTGGTCATGATCTTGTTGCCGTTGAAGCTGTACACGCCCACATCGCCGATGGTACCGGCAAATTTACCGGCAAAAGCGCCTTCGGTATAGTAACTGCCCAGCGCCTCGGTGGCGTCCTCCACCACGGCGATGTTGTACTCCCGGGCGATCGGCAGCAGGCTTTCCATATCCGCCAGATTACCGAACACATGCACGATGCTCATGGCGCTGACACAGCGGCCGCTGGCCTTGTGGTACAGATGGCCGTCGCGCATCTCGCAGTCGTTTTCGCAGAAAGCGCGCACCGCGGCGGGGTCCATGCCCAGGCTGTCGTCACAGCCGATAAACACGGGGTCGGCAAAGCAGTAGCGGATGGGGTTGACTGCGGCAATAAAGGTGAGGGTCGGTGCCAGCACCAGATCGTGCGGCTGCACGCCCGCAGCCAGCATGGCCAGATGCAGACCGGAGGTGCCGCTGTTGCAGGCAACTGCAGTCGGCATGCCCACAAAATCCGCAATGGCCTGCTCAAAGGCGGGCACCTTACTGCCGCCGGTGGAAACCCACTCGCTTACGACGGCGTCATTGACGTATTCCTTTTCCCTGCCGCCGAAATTGGGCACGGACAGCGGAATGAATTTTACCTGTTCCATAGCAATTAAGCCTTTCTGTTATGTAGGGCGCGCCGCCCGAAAAAGGCGGCGCTGCAAACGGCTGTTTGGCGACAAACCCGCACGGCTGCGCAGGACTGCCGTTTATTTCTGCTCCCATATGGGCTCTTTCAGCATCCAGCGGCCGTATTCGTCCTTGTAAAAGAGATCACGGTTATAGAACTTGTCGATGACAGCCCAGAACTCGCTTTCGGTATAGCCGACGAAATTGCAGAAATCGCGCACGCTGCGGGGATCCAGATTGCCGTCGCGCTCCTTGATGATGGGGATGGCCTCTTCGCGGGTCATCATTCCGTAGCGGATGTACCGGGCAGTATAATCGGTGGCAGCGGCGTGGCCGAACTTGGGGTACTTCAGCCAGCTGTGCACAAGATAGGCCGGGCTGTCGATCTGGTCAAAGTTTTCGGCGTGGTGCTGACGGTCCCACTCATGGGTGAGGTCGTGGAAGCCGCGGCTCTTGGCCAGCATATAGTTCTTGTAGCTGTTCCATGGCAGGAAGTAGGACATATAGAAGGGATCCAGACGGGCGATGTCCTCCTTGCTGGGTGCCTTGGTCAGAGCCAGATCCACCGGTTGCACGCCGTAGCTGAGCAGTTCCTCATCGGAGAAGCCGACCGCCACGCCGTTTTCGATCTGGTCGCGGGCGGAGTAGGTCTCCTCGTCGGCGTTGCCGCCGTACTCAAAGCTGACATTCTCACCGT
>CAZYRD010000141.1:0-6773 GCA_964649475.1 uncultured Faecalibacterium sp. | reverse complement strand
TGCCGTTTTCATAGTCGGGGTGGGAGGCAACGCCGTAATAGGACTGCTGGATCAGACGGCCGGTGTCGTGATCGTTGAGCAGATTGGTGATGTCATCCCGCGGGGAGAGCTTGTCCTCCAGACGGCTGACGCCGCCACCCATGGAAAGCTTGACGCCCAGAATATAATGCTCGTTTTCGATGGTGAGGACATTCTCTTCCACCGGCTGCACCGCCAGAGAGACGCTCTTCAGCTGCAGCGTGCACTCCGCCTCTGTCAGCGGCTCCACGGTGATGCTCTGCAGCGAAAGCGCCGTGCCGCCGTTGAGGTAGGTGTCGATCAGCTGCGAGAAAGAGGACTGCGTTTCGCTGAGGAAAAACTCCTCGGTATACGCGCCCTTTTCCGTGGTATAGTTCGCCACGCCGCGCACCGGAGCGGAAAGCTCATATTCCAGCGCAAAGCGGTTGAAGGCGGTCTGTGCGGCCGCATCGGCAGAGAAATCCAGCGTCAGCGCGCCGGAGAGCTGATAGGTGGTTTTATCCTCTTTGGAAAGAGCGCTGCAGGCGACGGTTTCGCCCGGCTGCGCGGTGACTTTGGCGGAACAGCCGGTAAACAGCATGCCGCACAGCAGAACGGCGCACAGTACAAGCGCACACATCCGAATGATTTTTTTGTTAACAGACATTTTCTTCTTCTCCTTTGTTGTAAAAACGGGTATCACCGATCAAAGAGCCCGCAGGAACGCGGCGATCTTCTCGGCGAGAATGACGTGCCCCGCATCGTTGGGGTGCAGGCCATCCGGCACATATTTTTCCTGAATGACGGGCACGCGGGGCTGCAGGCCGCTTGCGGCAAACAAGTCCAGCACCGGCAGAGAATACCAGCGGGCCACCTTTTTGATGATGTCGACATAGGTGACCAGCGGTGCGGCATCTTCCGCCTTGAAACCGTCGCCGCGCACATTATCTTCGTTGCAGCGGTGCAGCGGAGTGAGCACGACGACAGCGGCCTGCGGATATTTTTCGATGAGGCTGCGCATCAGGGTATGACATGCGCCGTAGAAAGTGGTGGGTTCGCGGTCCTGCGCGCAGCCCAGCGGTGCGTCGCCGTGGCCGAAATCGTTGGTGCCGCCAAAAACGACCACCACGTCGGCGTCCGGAGCCATCTCCGCCACGCGGGAGCAGAAGTTCAGATCCCACCGGGCTTCTGCAGAAGGATCCTTCTGCACGGCAAAGCGGGTGCCGCCGATGCCGTAATTGCGGGATTCGGCCAGTTCCAGTTTATCTTTCAGCAGGCTGACAAAGCAGTTCTCTGCCGAAGAAGTACCGTGCCCCTCAGTGATGCTGTCACCGAGAAAATTGATACGTTTGCCTTTCAGTTCCATATCATATCTCCTTTACAGCTTCACCGTCCTCCTGACGCACTGCGCCGGGCGTCCGGTGATAGCGCTGCTCGAAGCAGCGGATAAAATACGATGGGCTGGCGTACCCCAGCTGTTTTGCTATGGCCGCCACGGAAAGAGAGGTGGAGACCAGCAGCCGCAGAGCCTCCTCCATACGGACGATGGTCTGGTACTCCTTGATGCGCATACCGGTCTCGGCGTGAAACACATCGCTGAGATAATTGGGCGAAACATACAGCATGCCGGCCATCTGCCGCACGGTGTAGTTGTACTGCGGCGCACACAGCTGCCGTACCTTTTCCGTCAGCGCAGCGCGATGCCCCACCGCAGCCGCGTTTGACGGCAGGCTGTGCATCACCGAAGCCAGCAGCGTAAGCACCTCGCTCTGCGCCGCAAAAAACGTCTGCTGCGGCTTTGTCAGCAGTGCGGCACAGGCGGCGTCCAGTTCAGGATCCGGCGCAGGGAACACCGGCTGCAGAGCGTTTTCCTGCGTGCCGCCCGCAAACCGGAAGCCAAGATACAGCATGCGGCAGGCCGTACCTGCACCGGCAACCCGGTGCTGCAGCCCGGCGGGCAGCAGCGCGGTATGCGTGGTGTACCATTCGCCGCCGCAGTACAGCCGGATGGGGGCCTCTGCCCAGATCAGCTCCCAGAAAGGATGAAAATGCCCGTAACCCGGATAGTCCGGCTCCACGTCCACCCTGCCCTGCAGCTCCACCATCAGGTAAAACCCGGCCTCGTTCTGGATGCGCATGAATCTTCCTCCTATGCTGCCGCCTTTGCGCCATATTCCGCACGGCGGTTCTGCACCAGGCTCCTTGAGCACACGCCCAACCCGTCTGCCGGGTGCCATTCGCAAAAAGCGGGACGGGACTGTTGCCTCGCCCCGGCGCTTTTCGTTTCAGTTTCAGCTCATCAGCTCTTCCATCTCGGTGATAAGCTCGTCAAACAGCTCCAGAGCTTCATCCACGGGCGCGGGCGTGGCCATATCCACACCGGCGATCTTAAGCAGGCTGATGGGATCGGAGCTGCTGCCGGAGGACAGGAACTTGAGGTAGTCCTCCACGCTGGCGCCGCCCTCGTTGTAGATCTTACGGCCCAGAGCCACGGCGGCAGAGAAGCCGGTGGCATACTGGAACACGTAGTAGTTGTAGAAGAAGTGCGGAATGCGAGCCCACTCGCTGCCGATCTCGGTATCCACCACCATGCCATCGCCGTAGTACTGGCGGTTCAGCTCGTGGTAGATCTCGTTGAGACGGGTGGCGGTAAGGGTCTCGCCGGCCTCGCTGATCTCGTTGATCTTCAGCTCAAACTCCGCAAACATGGTCTGGCGGTACAGCGTGGTGCGGAACTGCTCGAGGAAGTAGTTGATGAGATAGGCGCGGCGGGTGCGGTCGGTGGTCTTGGAGAGCAGGTTCTGCATCATCAGCACCTCGTTGCAGGTACTGGCGACCTCTGCCACAAAGATCACATAATGGGCGTAGGTTTCGGGCTGGTTGTGCATGGACAGATAGCTGTGCATGGCATGGCCCATCTCGTGCGCAAGGGTGAACTGGCTGTCCAGCGTGTCCTTGTGGTTCAGCAGAACGTAGGGATGGGGCCACTGACCGCCGGAGGAGTACGCGCCGCTGCGCTTGCCCTCGTTTTCACGCACGTCGATCCAACGATTGGCAAAAGCCTCCTTGACCACGCTGACGTAGTCCTCGCCCAGAGGCTTGACGGCCTCCAGCACGGCTGCCTGCGCCTGCGGATAGGGCACGACCTCGTCGGCGTCGGCGACGATGGTGTTGTACAGATCGTACATGTGCAGCTCGTCCACGCCCAGCAGCTTTTTGCGCAGGGCCATGTAGCGGTGCATGGTGGGCAGGTGCTTATGCACGGTATCGATCAGGTTGTAGTACACGGAGGTGGGCACGTTGGTGCGGTCCAGAGAGGCCTCCAGATTGCTGGCGTAGCCGCGGGCGCGGGCAAAGAAGCTGAGCTGCTTGATATGCGCGTCCAGAATAGTGGCGGACAGACTCTCGTGGCTGGCCCAGGTATGGTAGAAGCTTTCAAACACACGGCGGCGCAGGTCGCGGTCTTCGCTTTCCATGTAGGGAATGAAGCTGCCCTGCGTCACCTGATGGGCGTTGCCCTCCTTGTCGATGACATCGGGGAACTTGAGGTCGGTGTTGCGGAAGATGCCGCCGATACTGGAGGGGCCTTCGGCCATCTCACCGGCAGCGGCCAGCAGCTTTTCTTCGGCAGGGCTCAGCACGTGGGCGCGGTGACGCAGGGTCTCGTCAATGGCGTGGCGGTACTGCTCCAGGGCGGGCTCGGCGGCGTAGAAGGCCTCCAGCTTTTCCTCGGGAATGGCCATCAGCTCGGGGTCGGCAAAGGCAGCGGCGCTTTCGATGGCGACCATGATGCCCATCGCCTTGCCCTTGCGGGCCTGATGCACATTATTTCCAAGGTCGGTGTCCGCCATCTTCATGGCGTAGCCGAAGAAACGGTTCAGCTTCATGCTGATCTCGTCGTTCTTGCGGAACCAGTTCAGCAGGGTGGCGGCGTCATCGGCCAGATGACCGGCAAAGGCGCTGATCTCCGCAGGCAGCGCCGCCAGAGAGGCGGCTTCCTCTTCCCACTTTTCCGGGGTCTCGTACAGATCCTCCAGACGCCAGGTCTCCTCCACGGGCACCTCGCTGCGCTTGGGGATGCGTTTTTCATTTGCCATAATACTTTCTCCTTTTCCCATGAGTCCGCACACAGGCGGGCGCTGTTTTGCTGCACATGGACATTTTATCACAGATAACACTTTTTCACAAGACGATTGCTTGTAAAATATTTGTCAATATGGTACTATGGAACCGGAAACATTATGCATCGGGAGGCAGCGCTATGTTGAAAGATCAGCCCTGGCTGCGCGTTGGCAGCGACCTTATGACCCAGTACGAACAGTGCGGGATGGAAGGCCGGGATGTCGCCGTCTGGAAGCAGACGGTGCAGACGCTTGCCGCCTTGCCCGAAGCAGAGCTGCGCGCCGCCGAAAAAGCCATCGGCGAGGTGTACGCTCTGCTGGAAGCCGCACCCATGCGGGAGGATTTCGGCTTTGAGGAGCCGTCCGTGCTGGAGGAGATCCTCGCCGCCGCTCCCGCCGAAAAGCCCGTACTGCCTGCGGCGCCGGACAAAGGCTCCCTGTATGCAAAGCTGCTGGCCGCATGGAACGGCCGTGTAGCAGGCTGCCTGCTGGGCAAGCCGGTGGAGGGCTGGCGCACGCCCCAGCTGCACGAGGTTCTGAAGGCCACAGGCAACTGGCCTTTGCACCGGTACATCCGCCGCAGTGAGCTGCCGGAGGAGCTGGTGGAAAAGCACGGCATCTGCACCGAAAACACCGCCTGGGCCGATCAGACCGGCGGCGCCATGCCGGTGGATGACGACACCAACTACACCGCTTTTGCCCTTAAATTGGTGGAGACCTACGGCCGCGGTTTCACCCCCGGCGACGTACTGGAGGCATGGATGCGGTGGATCCCCGTGCTGGCCACCTGTACTGCCGAGCGCGTGGCCTACCGCAACGGCTGCATGGGTATGCTGCCGCCCGAGACCGCCACACACAAAAACCCCTACCGCGAATGGATCGGCGCACAGATCCGCGGCGACCTGTTCGGTTACATCAATCCCGGCGATCCCGAAGCCGCCGCTTGTATGGCGTTCCGCGACGCCTGCATCAGCCACGTAAAAAACGGCATTTACGGCGAGATGTTCGTCGCCGCCGCGCTGGCTGCCGCCGCCGTGTGTGACGACGTGATGACCGTCCTCCGCACAGGCCTTGCATATATACCCGAAAAGAGCCGTCTGCGGGCGGACATTGACGAAATTCTTGCGCTGCACGCCGCCGGCGCGGACGCCGACGCCGCCATGGCGCATATCCACAGCCGTTATGATGAGTTCACCGCCCACGGCTGGTGCATGACCAACCCCAACACCATGATCGTCACCATGGCGCTGCTGTGGGGCGAACGGGATTTTGGCAAAACGATCTGCCTTGCGGTGCAGCCCGGTTTTGACACCGACTGCAACGGCGCGACGGCAGGCTCCATCCTCGGCATGCTGAACGGCAGCATCCCCGACGAATGGCTGGAACCGTTCGGCGGGAATGTGCTCACCTCCATCGAGGGCTTCCACACGGTGCACACCGCCGATATGGCCGCCCGCACGCTGGAGCTGTGCGTCCTGCCGGAGGAGCAGCCGTCCGTACCGGAAGCGGCGCCCGTGCAAGGCGGCTTTTGTCCGCAGTGCGGCGCCCCGACAGAGGGCTATTACATCTTCTGCAGCGAATGCGGCACAAGGCTGTGAGCCCGTATTTCTCCTGTATCAATATTGCGTTTTTCGAGTGAATATACGAAAAGAACGTCCAAAGAGCGATCCAATAAAACAACATGGCAAAAAACGGGAAGCAACATGATTTCGGTCATGCTGTTTCCCGTTTTTATATCAGCAGGGTTTGGGGAGGGGCACTCCCCAACAAGATTCCATGAGAGCCAAAAGAGCTGACAGCAAAATTTGATCCCATAGCAGAATCCTGCTCCATGCTGCCTCTATGCACCCGATCGCTTCTTTTTACAAAATCAAATCTTCAGCAGTTTTTCTACTTCCGCAGTTTTTAGCACCTTACCAAAGGCAGCCACCTTATCGTTGACAACGATAGCAGGCATGGACATCACACCGTATTCCACGATCTTTTCCATATCAGTGATATATTCCACTTCAATGCCAAGGCCAAGATTGCTGACAGCCTTCTTCGCATACTCATACTGTTCATGGCAGGACTTGCAGCCTGCACCTAAAACCTTAATGCAGCAGATACCCTCCACAGGCTTACCGCAGCAGCAGGGAATGTTTTCTTCCATCTTCGAATCGGAGCCACAGCAACAACTGGCAGCTTCCTCAACGTTGGGTTCAGAGCTGCAGCAGCAAGCGGAAACCTTCTTTTTTTCTTTCTTCTTGCCAAAATTAAACAGTGCCATAATTATAATCCTCCTAATTGAATGTTTTTAAATAATTACGGGGGCAACCGCATTGAAGAAGTAACCGACGATGATGATGCCAATGGTACAACCCGTAATAAAGATACCCAATAACTTCGGTTTCACAGCCTTACGCAGCATAATCATAGAGGGCAGGCTCAAGGTGGTCACACCCATCATAAAACTGAGTACCACGCCAAGCTGTGCGCCCTTTGCCAACAATGCTTCCGCAATGGGGATCGTGCCGAAAATGTCCGCATACATAGGGACACCTGCAATAGTGGCAAGAATTACACCAAAGGAATTACCGGAACCGAGTAGCTTAATGATGAATTCTTCGGGAATCCAGTTGTGGATGATGGCACCAATGCCGACACCCACCAGTA
>CAZYRD010000140.1:0-6818 GCA_964649475.1 uncultured Faecalibacterium sp. | reverse complement strand
TATGAAGGCATCGACCAGCGTGTTATCGACGCCATTGCGGACGAGGAGCTGTCCATCGGCGATTATGTCATCACCGGAGGCGAGCTTGCCGCGCTGGTGGTGGCGGACAGCGTTGCGCGGCTGCAGCCGGGCGTTCTTGCGCAGCCGGAGGGCTACGAAGGGGAAAGCCATTATAACGGTCTGCTGGAATATCCCCAGTACACCCGCCCCGAGGTCTGGCAGGACCGCCGCGTGCCGGAGGTGCTGCTCAGCGGGCACCACGCAAAAATTCTTGCGTGGCAGAAAGAGCAAAGCGAAGAACGCACCCGCACCCGCCGTCCCGACCTGTGGGAGAAGTATACACAGGGCGAGAAAGACTGATCCGCAGGTAATTTTTTCAACAGCGCACAATGTTGAAAACTCATGTATACATTGCATAGAATGTTGAAAACTATCTGTGCAGCCAGACAAAAACACCACTAAAATTTCGCCAAATCCTGTCATTTTTGAGAAAATCCACAAAAGAATCAAAAAGACTGTTGACTAACTTCCGAATTTGGATTATAGTTTACCTAAGGATTTGATTCGTTCACTCAAAGAATGATCGGGATCCACCACACATCAGAAAATAGGAGTGCTGTCACTATGTTTGTTAAAGAAGTTACCGTTGAAAACCAGGTAGGTCTGCATGCGCGTCCGGCTACTTTCTTCATCCAGAAGGCCAACGAGTACAAGTCCTTCATCTGGGTCGAGAAAGAAGAGCGTCGTGTAAACGCCAAGAGTCTGCTGGGCGTCCTGTCTCTGGGCATTGTCGGCGGCACCACCATTCGTATCATCGCCGACGGCGCTGACGAGCAGCAGGCTGTTGAAGGTCTGGTCAAGCTGGTCAACTCCGGTTTCAGCGAGTAATCCAAATTTACAGACAGAACGGCTGCCGGCGGGGCTTTGTGCCTGCGTGCAGCCGTTTTTCTGTGTTATAAGGAGCTTTGTGCATGACCAAACAGGAATTGTACGAAAAAGCCCGGGCGCTGCCGCTGCTTCCGGGCGTCTATATCATCCGGGATAAAAACGACGAGATCATCTACGTGGGCAAGGCCAAGCTCCTGCGTACCCGTGTTTCGCAGTATTTCCGCGAAGGCGTACCGCACGACGCCAAGGTCACCCGCATGATCGCCAATGCTTTTGCGTTTGACGTCATCGTCACGCAAAGCGAGTTTGAAGCCCTTGTGCTGGAGTGCAGTCAGATCAAGCAGCACCGGCCGAAATACAACATTCTTCTCAAAGATGACAAGGGCTACTGTTATATCCGCGTGACAAAAGAGGAGTATCCCCGCATCAGCTCGGTGCTGCAGAAGGCAGATGACGGCGCCGAGTACATCGGGCCGTATATCTCTCATTATGCGGTGGCGCAAATGGTGGAAACGGCGGTCTCCGCTTTCGGGCTTCCCACCTGCAATCGGAAATTTCCGCAGGATATCTGCAAAGGCCGTCCGTGTCTGAACGCGCATATCGGCCGCTGCTGTGCCGTGTGCAACGGAAAGATCTCTCATGAGGACTATATGCAGCGCGTGCAGGACGCCCTGCGGATGATCCGCCTCGGCAAGGGGGAGATCGTGCGGATCCTGAAAGAAAAGATGCTGGACGCCAGCGACCGGCTGGATTTTGAGACCGCGGCCCGCTGCCGCGACCAGATCGCCGCGATCGAAAAGGTGTCGGCGGGGCAAAAGGTCGTGACAAGTAAGATAAAGAGTCAGGATATCATTGCGTTTGCCAAAACTGCGGATGCGGTTTGTGCTTCGGTGCTGCGTTTTCGAGAGGGGCGTCTGGTGGACAAACGGGAGTTTGTGTTCCATGACACCGCAGACGACGAAGCCGTGCGGGAGGAGTTCTTTGCGCAGTACTATCTTTCCAATGAGCAGGAGGAGCGGGATGCCCCGTACGATGCGCTGCCGCCGCTGATCGCGGTGGACCGCATGCCGGAGGATGCTCCCGGTCTGGAACAGCTTCTGGGAGAGCGCAGGGGAACGCGGGTGAGCTTTTTTGTGCCGCAGCGCGGCGACGCCCTGCAGCTTGTGCAGATGGCCTACACAAATGCCATCGACCGTCTTGCGCGGGAAAGCGGCCGTTACAGCAGAGAGAACCGCGTGCTGGATGAGCTGGCCGGTCTGCTTGGGTTGCAGGCGGCGCCTGTTACCATCGAAAGCTACGATATTTCCAACTGGGGCGAGGGAACTTCCGTTGCAGGCATGATCGTTTTTGAAAACGGTAAGCCAAAGCGTTCCGGGTACCGACGTTTTCAGATGAAAACGGTTGCAGGTACCGATGATTATGCAAGCATGGCGGAGACCCTTACCCGGCGTGTCCGGGAATACGAAAACGGTGCAGCGGGTCAGTTTGGCGTAAAGCCGGATTTGATTCTGCTAGACGGCGGCGCGGGTCAGCTTTCCGTGGTGCTTGCAGCCCTGCGCGGCACCGCTTTTGCGGATGTACCGGTGTTCGGCATGGTGAAGGACAGCCGCCACCGGACACGTGCGCTTGTGGCGGAACAGGGCGAGCTTGCTTTGAAAATGAATCAGAGCGTGTTTGCGTTTGTCACATCCATTCAGGATGAAGTACACCGTTTTGCCATCACCTACCAACGGCAGAAAGCGAAAAAGAAGACGTTTTCCTCGTCACTTACCCAGATCTCCCATGTGGGCGAAGCGACCGCAAAAGCGCTTCTGGGACATTTTAAAACCATTGGCGCTATTGCACAGGCTTCGCAGGAGGAGCTTGCGGCTGTAAAAGGCGTCAGCCGTACTGCGGCAGCCGCAGTGTATGCCAACTATCATCAGGAATAACGCAAAACACGCCGCGGAGCAATTGCGCTCCACGGCGTGTTTTTCTGTGCATCGTTTCAGTGAAAAAGGGATCAAAGCGCGGCGGCAAGCGCGGTGCGCAGCCGGGTAAACCAGCAGGGATCGGTGGGGTAATGGGCCATGGTCATCAGGCCGCCGTCCCAGCTTTTCTCCAGCAGGTCCAGAACGGCCTCGCGGCCAAGCTTTGCTTCGGCAAGACGCAGCAGACGCAGATCCTGCATGGCTTCGCGGAGCACTGCGGCGCGAAGGCTTTCCAGCGCAGTGCCGTCGACGGCGGGGTACACAAGGAACGGGTCACCGGCGGGCCAGCTGCCCATACCGTCGGCATTGAGCCACGGATCCACACGACAGGTGGAGTGAACGCCGTTATAGAAGTTGAAGCCCCACTGCAGGAAACCGGCCAGATCATACCGGTACAGCAGAACGCCCAGAATACGGTTGCGGGCGGAGGGCATGGCAAGGAAGCGGTTGGGAACATCGGTGTGCTGGCCGCAGCAGTAATAAGTCCACAGCCCGGGAACCTTGGCTTTGGCAAACGGCTCGATGTGGTTTTCGCTGACAACGGGCGTTTTGATCAGACCTTTTTCGTAGAAGGCGAAGCTGGAAAGCGCATCCATCATGTTGCAGCCGTCCAGCAGATCAGCGACAGAAAGCCGTGCGGCGTTCCACTGCTCCAGATTCTCGTCGATGGGCTCGTCGGAAATGTGGAACCAGCTGTGCTGCAGCATGTCCTGCGCGGCAAGGTACTCTTTCAGCACGGGCAGGAAGCAGCGCAGGAACGGGGTGTATTCACCGCCGACGGAGGGGGTGTCCCAACCGAAGATACGCTTGTATTCGCCGTCGACCGTGGCCATAACCTTGGGTGCGGCAGCGGCACCCCACTGGGTGAACAGGTGGCAGATCTCAAGGTCGGTGATGCCATGCTTGCGGCAAAGGGCGATCCAGCGGTCAAGCTTTTCAAAGCCGAAACTATATACACCATCCGTCACGGTGACGTCCACCAACTGGGTGGTGGTGCGCTCCTGTCCGATGGCGGTGTCCAGCGCGGGGGTGAACAACGGAGTCAGCAGCATGTTGATGCCGACCTTTGCGGCGGCGGCCATATAGTTTTCAACGATGCGCCAGTGCTCTTCGCTCCATACGGGAACGTTGTAATAATCGGCAAGGCAGTCAGTGTGGAACCATTCGGTGTGCAGCAGCGTCTGAACCGGCAGGGCTTCGGCCTGTACGCACAGCGTCAGCTCATATCGTGCGGCCTCGGCGCCTTCGGGATCGGTGACGCAGACGGTGAGCGTCCGCTCGCCGGAAGCGGCGTCGGCGGGAACCTCCACATCGCACCACACCGCGCCCCACTGATCGCCGAAGCAGCGCAGATATGGCTGTTCGCCGTCTGCATAGGGGATCAGCGCGTCGGGGATCATAGCTGCGGTTTTGGTCAGGTAGTTGTCGTCGGCGCTGCCATAGGTCGCCAGAAGAACGGGTTCCAGCTTCTGCCGGCGGGCGCGGACGGGCAGGCCTTCAAAAGAAAGCAGAAGAGTCTCGCCGTTGCCTACGGCGTCGCGCAGGGCTTTTGCGGCGATCTGGAACGAGAAGGTCTCGTCGGGCCATACGTCAAAGCGCAGCTCCTCTGCAGCGCGGGGGTCAACGCCGGGCAGCACTTTTTCCAGACTGTCGCAAAGGCAGATCTTAAATGTGGTCATATCCGTTTCTCCTTTATCCTGTGTCGTTCAGCCGGTAAGGCCGGCTGCATCATGTTTTGGGCTTCTGGTAATTGGCGGACCAGCGGGTCTCGTTTTCGGCGTACTGGGTGCGCATCCAGTCGCAGGCTTCGGCAAGGCCATCCTCGCTTACGGCAAAATCCGCAGTAAGGTGGGTAGCAGGGTCGCTTGCTTCAAAACAGAGTGGTTCATCCCAGGCCCATGCACGCAGAAAACTGTCGCCCTCTTCGGGCTTGATCATGGCAATGCGCATCCGCATACCCATATGGTCGCCGGTGAAGACGTTCTTTTTCTGAAAAAACAGCAGCCGGGGAAAAGCGTTCAGCATATTCCGGCCTCCTTTCGGCAAAATGTCCTTTTTGTTAGTATACAATATTTTCCGGCAAAGCTCAATGCGCGGAAGTGTTTTCTTTTTGCAAAATGTGGTTGCATCCCCAAAACGATGTTGTTATACTGAAAACAGAAAAAGCGGTGGAAGAGCCGGAAGAGGAGAATTGCTATGGGATATATCATTGAAAGTCTGCGCACTCCGGTCGGAAAAAAGTATGACGTGATCGTGGCCGGCGGCGGCCCGGCGGGCTGCTGTGCGGCCATTGCCGCGGCACGCGCCGGTGCAAAAACCCTGTTGGTGGAACAAAGCTCCGGGTTCGGCGGCATGTGGACCGGTGGGCTGGTCAATCCGGTGTACGACCATGCCAATAAAACAGGCATCATGCGCGAGATTCTTGAAAAACTGGCGGCGCGGCGCGGATTTGGCGGTTTTATTGATTCCTGCTGCCATATCGAGGACATGAGGGCTCTGCTGGACGAAATGCTTGTCGAGGCGGGCGTTGCGCTGCTGGCGGAAACGGCGGCTGTCGGTGTGATGAAAGAGGCCGATACCGTCACAGGTCTGATCGTGGAAAACAAATCCGGCCGCACGGCATATCCTGCGGCGGTGGTTATTGATTGTACCGGTGATGCAGATGTCTGCGCCCGCGCCGGTGCGGCGACCCGTATAGGTGACGACGAAAACGGCGAAGTACAGTCTTTTACGCTGATGTATCAGCTTGGTAACATTCGCTTTATGCAAAAAGACCCATACGCATTGACGAAGCTGGTGGCGGAAGCACAGGAGCGTACCGGTAAAAAATACGAGATCCCGTTTACCCGCTCGTTTATCATTCAGCTTCCTGCGGACGATCAGGCGGTGGTCATGCTGACGCATATGCGCAATCTGGACCCGCTGGATGCGGTGGACCGTACTGCCGCTCTGGTGGAAGGCCGCCGGCAGGCGCGGGAGATGTTTATGTATTTCAAAGAGAATATCCCGCAGTTCCGTGATATGACCTTTGTACAGACGGCTTCCATGCTTGGTGTGCGGGAAAGCCGCCGGCTGGACGGTCTGTATACCATTACAACAGAGGATTGCCTGCGGGGAAATATCCCGGCAGATTCCGTCACGGTGGCTACTTTCAATGTGGATATCCACAATCAGAAAAACAACGATCAGGGTTATTACGATGTGCAGCCCTACGGCATCCCCTACCGCAGCATGGTGCCTGTTAAAGTGGATGGTCTGCTGGTGGCGGGCCGCTGCATTTCCGGTACGCACGAGGCGATGGCAAGCTACCGCGTCACCGGCAACTGTGCTGCCATGGGGCAGGCTGCGGGCTGTGCCGCTGCGCTGTGCGCACAGAAAGGCTGCCAGCCGCGCGCACTGCCCTTTGCCGGGCTGAAAGAGCTGCTGCAGGCGCAGGGTGTGGTGCTGCCCGGCTGAGAAAAACGCTCTGCTGTCGACAGAAAGGCAGAAAAATCACCGCCGCAACCTGTGGTTGACGGATAGTTGGTGGCGTTTTTCCGAAACGGTGCTATGCTTTTGTCGGAGGTGAAGAAAATGGAGATGAATGATCGCATCCGGCAGGGCCGCGTAAAGCTTGGCGTTTCGCAGGAGTATGTGGCAGAGCAGCTGGGTGTTTCCCGGCAGGCCGTCAGCAAATGGGAGAGCGGAAGATCTGCACCGGATACGGCGAATCTTATCGCGCTGGCGGGACTGCTTCGGGTCTCGGTGGAGTGGCTTGCGGCCGGTGACGCCAAAACAGAACCGATGTCATTGTCGGAACAGGAGGAGAAAACCCTTGTGTTTGAACCGGCGCCGTGCGGCAAAACGGGAACAAACCGCAGACATCTGACGCATAAGCAGAAGCTGGGTGTGTTTTTCGGCCTGCTGTTTCTGCTGGCGGCGGCACTGCTGCTGACGATGCATCTGGCGCCGGTCGACTGG
>CAZYRD010000139.1:0-6835 GCA_964649475.1 uncultured Faecalibacterium sp. | reverse complement strand
TGGGCTGCGACCGTGTGGCGCTGGCCTTCCTGTGCGAGGCCTACGACGAGGAAGTCGTCGATCCCGCCAAGAACGACGTGCGTGTTGTGCTGCATCTGCATCCGGCTCTGGCGCCCTACAAGGTCGCCGTGCTGCCCCTGTCCAAAAAGCTGAGCGAGAAAGCCATGCCCCTGTACCGGAAGCTGGCCTCTCATTTCATGGTGGACTTCGACGACGCCGCCTCCATCGGCAAGCGCTACCGCCGTCAGGACGAGATCGGCACCCCGCTGTGCGTCACCGTCGACTTCGACACCTTCGGCGATGACAACAACCCCGGCGACGGCAAGGTCACCGTCCGCGACCGCGACACCATGGAGCAGGTCCGCATCCCCATCGAGGATGTCCTCGCCTACGTGGAAGAGAAGATCGCGTTCTGAGCCGATCATTCAGCGAAAAGAAAACTCCGGAGAGCTTTCCAGATGGAAGGCTCTCCGGAGTTTTTTCGTTTTAAAATCCGGCGGACAGAGGCTTGAGCGGAAATTCCACTGGTGCAGCCGCTTCAGCAGGCGGTTTTCTGCCGCAGTTTTTTGCGGAAAAGCACGGTGAACACCGCCATGACAGCAAACCAGAACAGCGTGTATGCCGGCAGCAGCCGGACGGACACCGTCTGTGCCAGCACGCCGAAGAGCGGCGGCGCCGCCATAAAGCCGCCGTAGGCGAAGGCCATCTGGGAGCCGATGACCGAGGCGGAGACTTCCTCGCCGAAATGCTCCGGGGTGAGGAACATGAGGTTGGGGTAAATGGGGCCGTTGCCAAGACCCGCAAGGAAAAGACCGGCGATCGCTACGGCGGGAACCGGTACAAACAACAGGGCGACGGCGGCAAGGGTGATGCCCAGACAGATGAAGATGATGCGCCATGGTCTGATGCGTGCGGAGACAAGGCCGGAGAGAAAACGTCCCAGTGCAAGGCCGAGATAATAAAAGGTGATGGCACCGGCGGCTTCGGCAACGCTCAGCCCGTGGGCCAGCGCAAGGAAAGAGCTGCCCCAGATGCCGCAGACCGCCTCCACCGCGTTGGTGGCCACGCAAAGGCCCCACACCAGCCGGATGGAGGGCGTTCGGGCCATTTCCGCAAAAGACATCACCCTTTGGGGCACTTCGTCAGCCGTTCCGGCAGAGCTGTGCCGTACCTTTTTCCAAAGCGGCAGGGAGAGCACCAGCAGCAGGGCGATGCCGGCCTGCAGAAGGGACACCGCGCGGTAGCCCTCCCGCCAGCCTGCGTTCTGCAGCATACGGGACATCACATACGGGCTGACCACTACGCCCACACCGTAAAAACAGTGGAGAAAATTCATGTGCATGGCGCTGTAATGCAGCGCGACGTAATTGTTCAGCGCGGCGTCAATGGCGCCGGCGCCAAAGCCAAGCACCACGGCAAACAGGCACATGCACCAAAGCCCCGGCGCGAAAGAGTAACCCAGCAGGGCAGCGGCGGTCATGGCGGTGCTTACCGCCGTTACCGCAGCGGTGGAGAAGCGGGCGAGGATCCGGGCGCTGAGCAGGCTGGAAATGACGGTGCAGCCGGAGACCAGTACCGTTACATAGCCGCTTGCGCCAAGCCCCACGCCGAACTCCGGCCATATGGCGGACCACGCCGCACCGAACAGCGAATCCGGCAGGCCCAGACCGATAAAGGCGATGTAGATGATCAGCAAAAGCAGTGTGGCCATGGTGTTTCTCCTGCGAGTTTCTGAAATTTGGTTATTCGTCCAGCCCGTCCAGCGCCATGGAAAGCGCGATCAGCGTGTTTTTGCTGTTCAGATTCGGTTCGGCAAGAACTGCCTCCAGCAAAAGGTCCATCCGTTTGCCGATGGCCGGGCCGCGCAGTCCAAGCGCCAGAAGCTCGCGGCCGGTGATGGCAAGCTGTTCCATGGTGCAGGGCTCGTCTGCGGCGGCGATCTCCGCCCACACGGCGCGGTTTTCTTCAAAGCGGGCGTCCAGTGCGCAGAAAGCGTCCAGCATTTCCTCCATGGAAACAGGCGGCTTTTTGGCGGCGCGGCGCTTCAGGGTGATGCGGTCCGCCGGAGCGGCAAAGCAGGCGTCCAGCAGCACAAGGTCGCGGTAAAAATGGTCGGCAAAGCCCATTTTCGCGCAGAAATACTTTTTGTCCGCGCCCAGCAGCGTCAGAAACGCCCACCAGCGCAGCAGCATGCGGCAGGGAACGTGCGCCAGCGGCGCAAGGGTGAAGGCGGCGTCGGCTGCGGCGGGTTCTGCGGCAGCCTCCGGTGCGGTTTCGGCGCAGGAAGGTGCCTGCGGCGTGCGCAGACCCAGCCAGCGCAGGCCGCCCGCCGCCAGAAAAGCGTCCAGCGCCTGCGGGGCACTGCCCAGCACGGCGCCCTGCAGCTCGGTGCGCAGACGCGGCAGACTTATTGCACGCAGCTGACTGCGGCATTGGATCGCGGCCCGCAGCACCTCCGGCTCGGTTTCAAAATCCAGCACGCTGGCAAAGCGCAGCGCGCGCAGAATGCGCAGGCCATCCTCGGTAAAACGGCGCACGGGGTCGCCCACGGTGCGTATGCGGCGGGCGCGCAGGTCCTCCTGCCCGCCGAAAGGATCGGTCAGCGTGCTGCCGTCCCACGCCATGGCGTTGACGGTCAGATCCCGCCGGGCAAGGTCCTCCTCAAGACTTACGCCAAAGCGCACGGCGCCGGGGTGGCGGCCGTCTGTGTAATCGCCTTCGGCGCGGAACGGGGTGATCTCGCAGCGTACGCCGCCGCGCTCCACGGTCACGGTGCCGTATTCGCCGCCGGTGGCGGAGGCGTCCGGCAGCAGGGCAAGCAGCTGCGCCGTACTGGCGCTGCAGGCAAGGTCATAGTCGCCGGGGCGTACGCCGCGCAGGGCGTCCCGCACCGCGCCGCCCACGATCACGCAGGCAAAGCCTGCGCCCTGCACGGTGCGCAGCAGCTGCAGAACGGCGGGGGAAAACATGTCGTTCATATGGCAAACCCTCCTTTGGCGGGCAAAAAGCAGATTGCTTTGGAAGATTCCTGCTTTTATCATACCATATTTTTCGCAAAAATGTTTCTTTTTCTGTAAAATAACTATATAATAGAAAAGATAACAGCGGCCGCGGTGTGTGTTTCGCGGCATGACGATAAAGGAGTAATGCTATGAACTGGGATAAAAGCCTGCTGGACGGCAAAAAACGTCTGCATTTCATCGGCTGCGGCGGCAGCGGTATGTTCCCCATCATCCAGATCCTGCACGCGGCGGGGTATACCATCACCGGCAGCGATGTGAACGAGGGCGACATCATCAACTACGAGCGCGGTATGGGCATCGAGGTCACCATCCCCCATGCGGCGGACTGTGTGCACGGGGCGGATCTGGTGGTATATTCCGCCGCCATCTCCCGGGAAAACCCCGAATGGAAAGAGGCCGAGCGGCTGGGTATCCCCTGTGTGGAGCGCAGCGTCATGCTGGGCTATGTCACTGCGCTGTACGCCGCACCCATCTGCGTGGCGGGCACCCACGGCAAAACCAGCACCACCGCCATGCTCACCCAGACCCTGCTGATGGCCGGCAAGGACCCCGCCGCGGTCATCGGCGGCAAGCTGCCTTTTATCGACGGCTACGGCCGCAGCGGCAGCGACGGGATCATCGTGGTGGAAAGCTGCGAGTACCACAACACCTTCTTTGAACTGCTGCCCCACACGGCGGTGCTGCTGAATGTGGACGCCGACCATCTGGAATTTTTCGGCAATATGGAAAACCTGAAAGCCGCCTTTGCAAAGTTCTGCAATGCGGCCTCCCACACCGTCATTTACAACGGCGACGACGCCGAAACGCTGGATACCATGCGCGCGGTGCATGTGCCGCACACCGTCAGCTTCGGCACGGGCGAAGGCTGCGACTACCGCGCCGTGCATGTGCGCGAGCCCCGTCCCGGCTTCTTTGCCTTTGACGTGGTGTTCGAAGGCTGTGTCATCGCCTGTATCACGCTGGGCGTGCCGGGGCGTCACCACGTGCACAACGCGCTGGCCGTCTTTGCGGCGGCGCACCGCGCAGGCTGTGCGCCGGAGGCTATCGTGGAGGGCATCGGCGCCTTCGGCGGTGCGGGCCGCCGGTTTGAGATCGTCGGCGAAAACAAGGGCGTTACCATCGTGGACGACTACGCCCATCACCCCACCGAGGTGGGCGCCACGCTGCGTGCCGCGCGGGAGCTGCAGTACCGCAGCGTCTGGGCGGTGCACCAGCCCTTCACCTACAGCCGCACACAGATGCTGCTGGACGAGTTTGCCGAGGTGCTGCAGCTGGCGGACCATGTGGTGCTGACCCAGATCATGGGCAGCCGCGAAAAAGCGGAGGATCACACCATCCGCACCGCCGATCTCGCCGCAAAAATTCCGGGCTGCGTCTGGTTTGAGACCAAGGAAGAGGTCGCCGACTACGTCATGCAGCATGCACAGCCGGGAGATCTTGTCATCACGCTGGGCTGCGGCGATATCTACAAAGCCGCCCGCCGTATGCTGAACGCGTGACGGTGCCTGCAGCTATGAGAAACGGGAAAAAACGTCCGGCCATCCGTGCCTGCCTGTGCGCGGCGGATGCCCTCTGGCTGGGTTTTATCTTTTCGCAAAGCATGCAAACCGCGCCGGAATCCACGGTGTACAGCACCCGGCTGACGCTGTTTTTGCAGTGGCTGCTGCAGACGGAACAGTCCGTGGAAGAGCTGGAACGCTTTGTGCGCAAGGCCGCCCATTTTGCCGAGTTTCTGCTGCTGGGGGTTCTGGCGGCGGCAACGCTGGCAGCCTTCGGCCTGTTGTGCGACAAAAACCGTCGGCACTGGTACGGCCACGCCGCGGCGGCGGGTTTTCTGCCGGCGCTGTGCGACGAGACGATCCAGCTTTTCTACGAAGGCCGCTCGGCGCAGGTGAGCGACGTCTGGCTGGACTGGTGCGGCTATCTCTGCGGGCTGGCTCTGTGCCTGTTTTGTGTAAAAACAGTTGTAAAATCCGTCGAAAAGCGGTATGATAATAAATAGTGTGACCACAACTGAAACAGCAATCCATCACGAAAGGATGTAAACGATTATGGAGATCACCAGCAAACTGTTCGGCACCACCAGCGACGGCCGCGAGGTGCACCTGTACCGTATGCAGAACAAGACCGGCGCTTACGTTGAGCTGCTGGACTGGGGCGCGCACATCCGCGCCATCGGTATGCCGGACCGCGACGGCAGCATTGTGGACGTCTGCCTTGGCTTTGACGATATGGCCGGTTATGAAAAGTACGCCGGCACCTACATGGGCGCCACGGTGGGCCGCATTGCCAACCGTCTGAAAAGCGCCAGCTTCAAGCTGAACAACGTTGTCTATCACCTCTCCGCCAACGAGGGCAAAAACCAGCTGCACGGCGGCATCCATGGCTTTGACAGCCACATCTGGAACTGCGTCATGCAGGAGCATCTCATCTCCTTCTACCGCAACTCTGACCACATGGAGGAGGGCTTCCCCGGCCTGATGCGCGTCACCGTCAACTTTGAGCTGACCAGCACCAACGAGCTGCAGATCACCTACACCGCCATGAGCGAGGAGGATACGCTGGTCAATCTGACCAACCATGCCTATTTCAATCTGGCGGGCGGCGGTACTGTTGCAGGCCAGACCCTGCGGGTCAACGCCAGCCGCGTCACCCCTGTGGATGACGAGCTGATCCCCACCGGCGAGTACATGGCCGTAGCCAATACCGCATTTGATCTGCGCACGCCGAAGGAGCTGGGCGAGGCCGTCAGGGGCGATCACCCCATGATGACCGCCGCCAACGGCTTTGATATCAACTATGTGCTGGACGGCGAAGGCATGCGCACCGCTGCCGTGCTGGCTTGCCCGGCAAACGGCATCCGTATGACCTGCTACACCGATATGCCCTGTATCCAGATCTACTCCGGCAACTATCTGGACGCCGAAAACGGCAAGGGCGGCGCG
Source organism: uncultured Faecalibacterium sp. (assembly GCA_964649475.1). Taxonomy (GTDB): domain Bacteria; phylum Bacillota; class Clostridia; order Oscillospirales; family Ruminococcaceae; genus UBA1762. The sequence goes on along the minus strand of CAZYRD010000139.1, from coordinate 867 downwards.
CGCTATCCCGCCCACGGCGCGGTGTGTCTGGAGACCCAGCGCTACCCCAATGCCGCCAACATTCCCAGCTTCCCCAGCGTGGTGCTGCCCGCGCGGGAGATCTTCCGCACCCGCACCGTTTATGCGTTTGACGTGATGGAAGAGGTGTGACCCATGTGGACCCCTGAAAGCTACGCGCCGGTGCGTGCCTTTTTCCCGGAGGGCAGCCGCCGCCACGCGCTGCTGAAATTCTTTTACAGCTTTGTCAGCCTGCCGGTGTACTGTGCGTACCCGGCGCTGCTGGCGCTGCTGTGGCAGGCGAAGGACGAGCGCCTGCTGCGCACCGTACTGGTGCCCGCCGCGGCGTTTGTGCTGTGCACCGTACTGCGCAAGGCGCTGAACTGGCCCCGTCCTTTTGAACAGGAAGGCCTTGTGCCCCTCATCGACAGCCATTCCGCAGGTGAAAGCTTTCCAAGCCGCCACGCGGCAAGTGCAGTCATTATTGCCATGGCGGCGTGGTATGCCGCCCCGGGCATGGGCTGGACGCTGACCGTCATCGCGCTGCTCATCTGCTGCGTGAGGGTGGTGGCGGGCGTACACCACCTGCGGGATGTCGCTGCGGGCGCTGCGCTGTCCCTGCTGGTGGGCGGCGTCGGCTTCTGGCTGATCTGAGAACTTTATTAGAAAAGCGCAGAGGTTTGTATATATAAAAATATATCAAAAAACTCCGTTTTGCCTTTGCAACAGGGCGAAACGGAGTTTTTGTATGTCAGCACAGAGAAAAAATGGGCGAAGAGGTCGCTTTGCACGAAGCGACCCAGCGGCAGCGTGCGATCCGGCGCTGGAAACGTGAGTATCTGGCCATGGAAGCAGCCGGTCAGGACACCA
>CAZYRD010000138.1:0-6837 GCA_964649475.1 uncultured Faecalibacterium sp. | reverse complement strand
ACATGGTCCAAGCTGCGCAAGTACCTCATCGACGATGAGAACGACCCCAGCTCCTCCAACGACTTTGGTAAAAACATCATCCCCGGCATGCTGGCCAACGGTGAGCGTATGTTCGCTTACGCCTTTGACGGCTACTGGAAGGACGTCGGCACCATCGACAGCCTGTGGGACGCCAACATGGATCTGCTCAATCCCCAGAAGCCTCTGGACGTCTGGAACGAGGATTGGAAGATCTACTCCCGCACGCCCGCTCTGCCTCCCCACCGCATCGGCGCTGCCGCCCATGTGGACAACAGCATCATCACCGAAGGCTGCAAGGTCGACGGTACCGTGGAAAACAGTGTGCTGTTCGCCGGCGTCACCGTCAAGGAAGGCGCGCTCATCGACAGCAGCATCCTGATGCCCGGCGCAGTGGTCGAACCCGGCGCCGAGGTTCATTATAGCATCGTTGCCGAAAACGTCGTGGTCAAATCCGGCGCTGTCATCGGCAAGAAACCCGAAGAGTGCGCCGATGTTTCCGAGTGGGGCGTTGCCGTTGTCGCCGAAGGCCTCACCGTGGGCGAGAACAGCGTGGTAGGCCCCAAGGCTATGGTGCGCGAAGATGTAAAGGAAGGTGAAACCGTATGACAAGAGCAGCTATGGGCATTATCTTTGCCAACATGCACGACGACACCCTGCCCGCCGTCACACGGCTGCGCACGATGGCCAGCGTTCCCGTGGCCGCCCGCTACCGTATGATCGACTTCCAGCTGTCCTCCATGACCAACGCCGGTATCGATACCATCGGCGTGATCGTCAAGCAGAACTACCGCAGCCTGATGGATCATCTGGGCGGCGGCCGTGAGTGGGATCTGGGCCGCAAGATCGGCGGTCTGACCCTGTTCCCCCCGCAGGCCGAGCTGGCCCATGCCGACACCTACAAGGGTCGTCTGGGCGCTCTGTATGAGATCCTGCCCTATCTGGTGGATGCGAAGGCCGAGTATGTAGCCATGGCCGACTGTGACTTTATCTGCACCCCCGACTACGAGGCCATCATCGAGTTCCATCAGGCCAAAGGCGCTGATGTGACCATGGTCTGCCGTGAGGTCCCCGCCGACAAGGCTCTGCCCGCCGAGAACGTCACCGTTACCTGCGATGCCGAAGGCCGTGTCAGCGAGATCCTTTCCGATGACACCTCTGCCGGGGAGCACCTGCAGTGCATGAACATGTTTGTGATCGCCCGCGAAAAACTCATCGAGTACATCCGCGCCGGTCACAGCCGTCAGCAGAACCATTTCGTCCGTCACGTTCTGATGAACCACACCGACGAGATCAAGACCTACTGCTGCCGGTACGACGACTACGCCTCTCAGATCACCAACATCCGTTCCTACTACGAGACCAACATGAGCCTGCTGGATCCCGCCAATCTGGATGATCTGTTTGACAGCGAGCCCATCTACACCAAGGTGCGCGATTCCGCTCCCACCCGTTATGCGATGGACGCCAAGGTCAACGAGAGCCTGATCGCCGACGGCTGCATTCTGGAAGGCACCGTGGAAAACAGCGTGCTGTTCCGCGGTGTGCAGATCAAGAAGGGCGCCGTTGTGCGCAACTCCATCCTGATGCAGGATACCGTTGTGGAGGAGGGTGCCTGCGTGGACTGCGTCATCACCGATAAGAACGTCGTCATTTCCGCCGGCAAGTCTGTCAGCGGCTCCACCGAGTACCCTGTCTACGTGGAAAAGCACGTCAAGGTCTGACCGGATAAAAAGGAGAACAGCATGAACGTTTTGTTTTGTTCCAGCGAAGGCCTGCCGTACATCATGTCCGGCGGCCTTGGCGATGTTGCCGGTGCCCTGCCCAAGGCGATGAATGCCGCCGGTGTGGACTGCCGCGTTATTATGCCGCTTTACAGCGACATCAAGCCCGAGCTGCGCGCTAAAATGGAGTACATGGGCAGCTTTTACGTGCCCGTGGGCTGGCGCAACCAGTACTGCGGACTGTTCCGTGCGGTAAGCGGCAATGTCACCGCTTACTTCCTGGACAATGAGTTCTACTTCAAGCGCAAGGGCCTGTACGGCTACGGCGACGACGCCGAGCGCTTCGCCTTCTTCTCCCGCGGCATTCTGGAGGCTCTGTACCATCTGGATTTCACCCCGGACATCATCCATGCCAACGACTGGCAGACCGCGCTTGTCAGCGTGTACCTCAACCAGTTCTACCGCAATGATGCCCGCTTTGCCCGCATCAAGACCCTGTTTACCATCCACAACATTCAGTATCAGGGGCAGTACGGCATGCAGCTGCTGGGCGATGTGGTGGACATTGCGCCGGAGAACTCCTACGTCGTTGAGTATAACAACTGCGTCAACTACATGAAGGGCGCTATTGAGGCCTCCGATCGCGTCAACACCGTTTCTCCCACCTACTCCCGCGAGATCATGCGCCCCGAGTACGGCCACGAGCTGGATCCGCTGCTGCGCGAGCGCGCCTTCAAGGTGTGCGGTATCGTCAACGGAATCGACACCGAGGTTTATAACCCCGAAACCGATCCCGCGCTGGTCGTCAACTACACCGCCGCAAACGTGGTGGAGGGCAAGGCTGCCTGCCGTGCGGACATCTGCGAGCTGTTTGGACTGGAGAACGACGACGCCCCCATCGTGGGTATGGTCAGCCGTCTGGTGGATCACAAGGGCTTTGATATCGTGCGTCAGGTGGGCGAGAGCCTCATCAACTCCGGCATGAAGATCTGCCTGCTGGGTACCGGCGATCCCGAATTTGAGGAATACTTCCGCTGGCTGGCGGAGGCTTACCCCGGCCGCTGCGGCGTCAAGATCGCCTTCAAGCCGGATCTGGCCCACAAGATCTACGCCGGTGCGGATATCTTCCTGATGCCCTCTCTCAGCGAGCCCTGCGGCCTTGCACAGATGGTGGCGCTGCGTTACGGCGCCATTCCCATCGTGCGCGAGACCGGCGGTCTGAAGGACACCGTGCAGGACAGCGGCGACGGTGATGGCAACGGCTTCACCTTTGCCGATTACAATGCCGGTGCTCTGCTGTATACCTGCCTGCGTGCCCGCGACGGCTTTGAGGATAAAGAAGGCTGGAACGCGCTGGTACAGCGTGCCATGGCCTGCGATCATTCCTGGGCGGCTTCCTGCGGAGATTATATGGCTCTGTACGAAGAGATGCTGCGCCTGTGGTAATGCAGGCGTGTCCGGCGTAAATGCCGTCTGAGGAATGGCGGTACGGCCGGCAGAGTGATCGTATATTTTGAACGAAAAATGCGGCGTCCTTTCCCTGTAAAGGGCGCCGCAAAATTTTTTGAAAAAAGTTGAAATTAGGTATTGACATTTAGGGGCGCTTGTAGTATTATAATTAAGCGCTCTGAAAAACAGAGCAAAATGCCAGACACAGGGGTATAGCTCAGCTGGTAGAGCAGCGGTCTCCAAAACCGCGTGCCCAGGGTTCGAATCCTTGTGCCCCTGCCATTGTGGCCCGGTAGTTCAGTTGGTTAGAACGCTAGCCTGTCACGCTAGAGGTCGTGGGTTCGAGCCCCATCCGGGTCGCCATTCTAAAACAAAGGGTACGTCCCGTTTACATATAATACTCAATATGCTGCTATGGCTCAGATGGTAGAGCGCGTCCTTGGTAAGGACGAGGTCACCGGTTCAATTCCGGTTAGCAGCTCCATGACCCTGATTCTTCTTCAGAATCAGGGTTTTTTCTTGTTTTTTTACGCCTTTTTTTGAATCGCTCTTTCCTTTTCGCAGCGCGCCCGCTATAATGAATGTCGTAGAAGAAATGTTTTTGAAAGAGGAAGGACAAATGACAGCCGAAAAAATGAAAAAAGCGGAAGAGCTTATGGCTCTTTTTGGGGAATTGCCCGGCGTGAAGAAATGTACGCTGTATGGCAGCCTTGCCGGCGGCGGAAGCGATGCGCTTTCGGACATTGACATTAAAGTGGATGTTTCCGGAATGGATAACGGCCGTTTTTTGCTGCGTCTGGCAGATGAGCTCCGGAAGAAAGGTCTGGCTGTCTTTTATGAAGATTACGCCCCCAGTCTTGCGCCGGAAAAATATGTTGTGTCGCTTGCACTGGATGAAAACGATCCTTTCCTTGTGGTGGATCTGTGCTGCACGGCGCAGCCCCACTGTATGACGGTGGGGCGTAGTGAGCTGAGGAAAAAGAACGACCCTGTTTCGCATACGCTCAAGCTGTGGACGGCCGATTTAAAGCATTTTGTCCGCGGTGCGGACTGCCGTGGTGACATTCTGCGCATGGCGGAGCGCTGCGGTGTGGAATGGGCACAGCACAAAAGCAATAAAACGCTGTTGGAAGAGGTGCTTGTCTGGCTGGAAGCGAAGGCACCGGCAGAGCTGCAGGTTTTTACAGCCGCCTGCCGTGCTGCTTTTGAAAAGCTGACCGGTCCGGACGCCGTTTTAAAACAGGATAATATTTGACAGATAAATGCAAGAACAAACAGCAAATACGAAAGGGAAAATAAAGGAGAATAAGGATGAATCTGTACACTGTTGATGCTCTTGGTCGGGCATTGCCCGAAAACGTGCCCGCCCCGCGGGAAAACCGTCTGGTGGGTATGTTCTATTTTCTTTGGCTGGGCGAATGCGGCCGCCATGCGCCGTATAACGTCAGCGAGATCCTGGCCGCCGACCCGCAGGCAGGATATAAGCCCGACAGTCCCGTCTGGGGCAAAGAAGGCGTTTACCACCACTGGGGCGAGCCTTTCTACGGCTATTATTACAGCACGGACGAATGGGTTGTACGCCGCCACATGAAGCTGCTGACGCAGGCCGGGGTGGATTTTCTGTTCTTTGATACCACCAACAACAGCATCTATGCGCGGAATGCAAAAATTGTGATGAAAGTCCTGCACGAATACAATCAGCGCGGACTGAAAGCGCCTAAGGTTATGTTTTACACCAATACCAAGTCCGGCCGCCGCGTGCAACAGATCTACAACGCCATCTATAAACGCGGATTGTATCCGGATACATGGTTCTGCTACGAGGGTAAGCCGGTCATCATTGCAAAGCCGGAGGAATGCAGCGCTGAATGCCGTGAATTCTTCAACATCAAGCTGGCGCAGTGGCCCAACGAGCCGGACAAGGACGGCGGCTGGCCGTGGATGGACTTCACCAAGCCGCAGCGTCTGTTCAACAACCTGAAAGGGGAGCCGGAGGCCATCAACGTCTCCATCGCGCAGCATCCCCAGATCCATTTCGGCGATTCCGCCATGTACGGCGAAACAGGAAACTGCGGCCGTTCCTACCATGAGGGCCGGGAGGATATCTGCGAGGGCAGCTTCCTGCGCGGCTACAATTTCGCCGAGCAGTTTGACCGTGCTCTGGAAGCGGACGCACCCATCACCCTGGTCACCGGTTGGAACGAGTGGATCGCCGGCCGCTGGAAGGGCACGCCGGAGCGTCCCATCAACTTTGTGGACTGCGCCAACTATGAATACAGCCGTGATATCGAGATGATGCGCGGCGGCTATTTTGACAACTACTACCTGCAGCTCTGCGGGTACATCCGCCGGCTGAAAGGCATGGCGCCCGCCGCTGTACATAACGCCGGAGAAACCGCGGAATATCAGGGCTACGGCGATGGTAGCAAAAAGCGCAATCACGCCGGTTCCGGCACGGTGTACAAAAACTACACTGGACGTTACTCGTTGGAAAAAGCAGAGCTCTGTCATGACGAAAACGACCTGACCGTGGCGGTCACGACGGATAAGCCCATCCGCACCGAAAAGCGCTATACGGGCGGCAGCTTCCTGCGGCTGTTCCTCACTATAGGCAAAAAAGCGGCCTGGGGCTACGATTATGCCGTATGTCCGAATACGGACGGCAGCTGCGCCGTCTGCGCTGTGGAAGACGGCATCCGTCCCGGCAAGGTGCTGACACAGGGCGAATGCACCATTGCGGAAAACACCCTGACGCTGCGTGTCTCGCTGGCCGCCCTCGGTGTACAGGAAAAGGATTTCCGCATCGGCTGGAAGGTCGCGGACGCAAAGGTGGAGATCACCTGCGTCGAGGATCTGTACGACAAGGGCGACTGCCTGCCTTTCGGCCGAGCGGACGGCGTGTATTTGGGAAGTCGCTGAAGAAAAGCCTCGATGCTTTTAGAGACACAGCACGGCGTCAATAAAGGAGAGTTTATGGCAATCAGGATTTGTGAAATGCCCCGGACGGAATATGCCGGGCTGACGTATACTGCGGCATACATAACGGATCGATATTATGCAGTGCATGTGTCGGAAAACGGTTTTTGGCTGGAAGAAGAGTCTGCCGACCCTCCACTGGAAAAATCCTTTTCCGATACATTGTTCGGCGACTGGCTGGAAGCACCGGTCGCTTTCGGTGCGTTTGACGGTGAAGAGCTGCTGGGTTTTGTGGAAGGAAGTGCCGAAAGCTGGCACGATCTGTTCCGTATCAGCAATATCTTTGTGTATCCACAGCACCGGCGCAAAGGCGTGGCAAAGGCTCTGCTGTGTCATATCATCGGCTACGCGCGGCGGCAGGCTACAGCATACCGCGGCGTCATTCTGGAGACGCAAACCAGCAACTATGCGGCCATTTCGCTGTACAAAAAGCTGGGTTTTTGTCTGACCCGTATCGACCTGAACGAGTACACCAACACGGATGTGGAAAACAGGGAAGTCCGCATTGATCTGCTGCTGAAATTTGAATAATACAAACAGAAAACGATCCCCTGTACGGAACGGTTGTCCGGTACGGGGGATCGTTCTTTTCGTTTGGTGTATTCAGTCGTGGATGGGATTGTCCTCGATGGCAGCGATCTCGCCGCTGTCCAGCCGGATGGTGCGGTCG
>CAZYRD010000137.1:0-6838 GCA_964649475.1 uncultured Faecalibacterium sp. | reverse complement strand
CCCAGATCCAGCGAAAATATCTTTCTGTCGCGCAGATTTTCCGGCACATCGCCCCGCACAATGCGTTGTGCCAGACCTTCGGCAATGGCGGTTTTACCAACGCCGGGCTCGCCGATCAGCACCGGATTGTTTTTGGTTTTGCGGCTCAGGATGCGGATAACATTGCGGATCTCGCTGTCGCGGCCGATGACGGGGTCCAGCTTTTGTGCCCGCGCCTGTGATACCAGCTCCTGACCGTATTTTTCCAGTACATCATAGGTGCTTTCCGGATTGTCACTGGTTACCCGCTGGTTTCCACGCACCTGTTCCAGTGCCTGCAGAAAACGATTTTTATCCAGACGGAATGTTTTCAGCAGTTCCTGCATCGCGCGATTCGGCGTTTCAAGCAACCCCAGAACAAGATGCTCCACTGAGGTGAAGTCGTCCTTCATGTTGGCGGCAGCCTTTTCCGCTGCATTCAGGGCACGGTCGAGATCTGCACTGATATAGATTTTTTCCGGATCGCGTCCGGTACCGGACACACCCGGCAGACGGCGCACTTTTTCCCGTGCAGCCTGCTCCATCGCCTGCGGATCAATCTCCATTTTCTTCAGCATCTGCGGGATCAAACCTTCGTTCTGCATGCACAGTGCTGCAAGCAGGTGTTCCTGATCCATCTGCTGATTGGAATACTCTATGGCAAGGCTTTGCGCCGCCTGTAAAGCTTCAAGACTTTTCTGCGTACATTTTTGCATATTCATAATAATATTTCTCCTTTCCTGTCACTTCACGCTTTTTGCACCACAACTGTCGCTACATCCGGGACAATCCGTCATCCAGCCCTTGATGCCAATGCCGCGCCGCAAGCGTTGCGGCGGCTTCCTGATCTTCCAGTTGTTCACAATAGATCTTCATGCAGGAATCCAGCAAGGATACATACCGGGTCAACCGGTCAGCCAGCTGCTGTTCGGTACAGCCATCCGTCGGAAGGCGCAGCACGCGCGAGAACCGAGCCCCGCTGATCTCGTATAAACCAGCCGGAGTCTGCAGCGCATTCTGTTCCAGCGCCGCCCACAACCGGTAAAAATTTTCCAGGGCACGGGTCAGCAGAGTGTTCTGTGTTCGCAGCTGCGTGCGCAAAACACCGAGACATTCCTGCGAATGCGGATAAAGCTCCACCGAATACCGCACCGTCGGATTGTATTTATACCGCAGCGCACTGCGCAGGGAGAACTGCGCCTGTGCATCGCTGCCCAGCACCTGAAAAGCGGTGTATTGCGTTGCCGCCAGCCGTTCCATCGCGTCAAACACACTGCGAATACGGTCTTCCGGTGTTGAAAAGCCAAGCTGCGCCGCCAGTAAGCGGTTCATCATGGCGGAACGGTTTGTTCCCGCCCGCATTGCCGCAGCGTCCAGTGCAGCCACTACATTATCGTCCAGCACTACGCTGTATACACTTCTGCCCATAGTTCACCTCCATGCTCAATTCTGTTTCATCTAAAATTGTATCGCAATTTATATATTTTGTCAACCATTTTATATATATTTGTTTGCAAAGTTTTTATAAACAAAAATACGGGCGGCCTATTTGCAGCTCACCCGTATTTTTACCGTCTTTCGTTCAATTAAAGCAAAATGGATCGATTGTATTTTCTTTTCCGTACATTCGGACTGCCATACGATACATAGCCCTTGCGTGAATACGGTCGTGCCAGAGAAACCGCCGCAGCACTTTGCGCAAAGACCATTCTTCACCGTAACTCCCCTCAACCACCGGCATATTCAGGAAGCCCGGACATTTTTCAAGTGCCGCAAAACCGCGTTCCCGACAGGAAAGGATATCACCTTTACAGTCCGCATCTGTTCCAATTTCACCAAAATAGTAAGAATTTACGCTTTTGGTGTGCTCGTACATCTCCCGTGCAGTGCGCGGAACACGGTTCAAAAATGTCGGACGCTGCGGTCTGTCACCGGTATCTTTATCCATAAAGGAATCATACAGTTTTTGAAAATCCGCAGCGGAACGCAGCGCAAGCTCCTTCAATGTCCGGTATTCTTCTTGCGCCAACGGCTGACGTTCCACATCAAAAATAACATCGGAATCCGCATCACAGATCATCAGCGCAGAGTTTTTCTCCTGTACGACAGCAGATTCCACCGTATCCGGCAGCGCCTCTCCGCGCCATTGCAGATACGATCTTGCTTCCCCTTGCATTTTTTCCAGTGCTTCATCCAGTGACGCTCCGCGGCTGAACGCTCCGGGCAAATCCCGCGCATACAACAGCGTATCATCACCGTTATGCTCCCACACACAGTATACTTTCATCATGCGCCCTCGTTTCCATTAAACGGCTCCAGTGTATATACACGATCCATCTCTCCTTCGGCGAACCATGTAGGCACACCGTGGAAACACCAGATGCTGTATACAGGCCGTTCCTCTTCTGCATACCAGCTGTACACCGCCATGTCCTCGCTGTCGGTGTAGGCAGGGATCGCTTCTTCCGGCACGCCCGCCCACCAATCATCCAGTCTTTTGAGCAGCGAGCTGTGCGCGTAGTGGCTTTCCGTGGGACCGGTGCCGTCATACAGGATTTTGCCCTCCGAGCTGACGACCGTCAGCCTGTCTCCGGAGAGAATGATCTGCTCGTAGTAGCTGCCGTCCTCCGGCATATACGAAAGTGCTATGCCCATACCCAGAAATTCTCCGCCGGTATAGCGCAGAATATGGTTCATGGTCTGGTAAACGCCCTCTGAACTGTAAGACAGCTCCACTTTGCCCGGAGCTTCACTGGAAACATACCAGACCGGCACATCCTCCGGGCTCCACGTTCCGACCGGAGAGATGACCGCATCCACCACACCATCCGTATGGTACATCACAATATACCGATATCCATTGTACCGATAATCCATATACAGTACCGTACCGCTTACGGAAACCTCAGTGCAGACAGCGCCCTCCGGTAAAAATTGCCGGGCCTTCTGCGCAGGATAAACCTGCATCTCGTTGATATTCTTTACCGGAAACGTCGCCAGCACCTGCTGCGCCTGCGAAACTTCCTGTGTCAGATCCGTATCCATCTCTGCCGGCAGCGTCGGCGAAGCATTGGTACGGACCGTTTTATCAAAGCTGTTTTCATACAGGTCAAAAAATAACGTAACCTGATGGCACTGACGGTTCAGCTCCTCGTCCGTGCAAAGAGTCTGCCAGCCATAGACCTTATAGTCTGCGTAATTCTTCCTGCTGATCGGTTTCAGCTCCCACGTGATACGAATCTCTTCGATACCGGCTGCATATTCGCTCAGGAACGCACTGTATGCGGCGCGGTGATCTTCAAACACCGGCATACCGTAGGCATTTGCGCCAACCGCATAGGCCTCGTTTCCGCTTTGCAGAAAATCTCCGCCCAGACCGGAAATATCATAAGGACCCACCACTTTTGCCGGATCGGACGCCATGTACGGGTCGGTAAGAAAGCAAACCGCGACCACAATGCAAAGCACTGCACAGACAACCACCGTCCAAAGTTCCGGCTTCTTATACTGCAGTATGTTGCGGATGCGCCGTCCGATATCCCGCTCACCAAAGGAAAGCGGACATGCTGCAGGACGAACACGCTTTATACCAACACTTTGCTCCAACAGCGCATGCGAATACGCTTTCCTTCCATCCTCATCCAGTGTTTGCAGCACATGTTCATCACAGGCAAGTTCGATATCCCTGCAGAGCAGTATATACGCCACCCACACCAGCGGATGGAACCAGTAAAGACAGGAGATCATCCAACCGACCAGCCTGATCACCGGATCGCCCCTGCGGATATGCGCATACTCATGCGCCAGCACATGGTCAAGCGCACTTTCCTGCATGGAAAACGGCAGATAGATTCGCGGCCGCAAAACGCCCAGTACAAACGGCGTTGTTCCTGCTTCGTACTTCCAGATATCGGCGCGCAGATGTACCGCATACCGCAAGCGAATGCGCAGCGCCGTATAACTTACCACACTGTAAAGCAAAAGTACGCCTATTCCGATGAGCCACAGGATCCCGGCAATCGCGCACAGTATCTGTGCCGGATTGGCACTGGTAACATGGTCCGGTGTCAGTCCAGCCTGCAATACGGGCGCCAGAACGGCATCGACGCTTTCTACCCCGCTTTGGAAACCGGCCGCAGGTTCATACAAAAACTCCTGCGTGACGGTTTCAGCGCTGGGGATCAGACTGAATATGCTTTTGATCGAAACCGGCATCACCAGTTTTACGCCGACAAGCCCCCACAGCCAGACCCGCACCTTTTTCGGCGCCTTTTTCAACAGAAACCGCAGCAGCAGGACTGCAAGGATCAGCCAGCCCGCAGCGATGCTTCTGTTCAGCGGAACAAGAAATACGGTTTCGATATTCATCCCTCACCCTCCCCGCTTTCGTCGATCATCCGGCGCAGGACATCCACCTGCTCGGCCGAAAGTTTTTTATGTCTGGTGAATGCAGCAATGAACGCCGGCAGAGACCCTTCGAAGGTTTTTTCCATCAGTTCGTCAAGCTCGGCCGCCTGTACCTCCTCCTTGCTGACAAGTGAGGATACAACGGCATTCTCGTTTTTTACCACGCCTCGCTCACTAAGGCGCTTGATTACCGTATATGTGGTGGCTTTGCTCCACCCCAGCTGTTCCCGGCAAAGCGAAACCAGACGGGTGCTGTTGACCGGCTCATTCTGCCAAAGGATCAGGCAAAAACGGTATTCACTTTCAAAAATTTTCGGTACGGGCACAAGCATCCCTCCTGCACGTCAGAAAATAGCGGGATCAGGTTTATTCCATTCGACCTCAGCTAGAGTCTAACGCATTCGACCACTATTGTCAATACTTTTATACGACTTTCCCATTTTCATTCATCCTTATTCACATGGCGCCGCAGAGAAATGCTGATAATGCAGCAAACAGCAATCACACATGGCAGCACAACACCAAAAGCAAGTTCTCCGCTGCCAAGCAGCAATACTTTCGCTGCTTTCGTAAAAAGCATCAGCGGCGTAATCGCAGACAGCCACACGGCAACCCTCCAAAAACGATAAATCTCTTTCTTTGAAAACCCAATACTGTGGCGCATCATTTCATATCCGCCGACCGCCAATACCTGCAGGATCATCCCCCAAACCATACGCGAAAGCGGCCAGTACGGAAGCATCGTACCATCATTGCCCAGTGCAAAAATCAGAAAAGCTCCGATCAAAAGCAGCGTCCACGCAGAGCATCGTGCCGCATCCGGTACGACGCGCTGCATATCAAAATCGTTCTTTTTCCCCTGCCTATTTTGGCGCAGCACTATATCCTCCCTCAGCAGATAATCCAGACTGACGTGGAAACAATCGCTGATGCGTACCAGTTTTTCCGCCTCCGGCATTGCCTCGCCCAGTTCCCATTTGCTGACAGCCTGACGGGACACCTCCAGCAGTTCAGCCAGTTGCTCCTGCGAAAAACCATGCTCCTTGCGCAGCCGCAAAAGTTTTTCATTGAACTCCATAACAAATTCTCCCTTCTTCGTTTCGTTCGGGTTCATACCATTCACCCGAATACCCCCACTATAGCAAAACCAACAACACATAGCCAGCGAGTAAAGCTTGAACCTGCGCAACCTGCAGTTGCAGGAAGAAAAAAACGAACGTCCGCCGAGCCTGTTGGACCCGACGGACGCCTTGCCTATGCTTAATTATCCTGATTTTCTTCCGAAACTTCGGTTGCTACTGTTTCCGAAACCGCAGTTTCATCCGCGGCTTGTACCGTTTCCGGCTCAGTTGCAGATTCAGCTTTCACAGCTTCCTCAACTGGCTCCGCAGCCGCAGGCTGAGGCTCCTGAACGGAAGCAGTGGGCTCTGCAGGCTGAGCAGACTTTTTCAGCGGAGGCAGCGGTTCATTCTTCATCACCTTGACGAAATCGGAACCGTTGATCTTCTCACGCTCCAGCAGCACCGCAGCCAAACGATGCAGTTCCTCCATGTGTTCCAGCAGACAGACGCGATCTTTTTCAAATGCGCTGTCCAGCATGTCACGGATCTCGCTGTCGATCTGGCTGGCAACTTCTTCCGAATAACCACGGCCCTGCGTGAAATCACGGCCAAGGAAAGTCTCGCCGGGATCGGTTCCGTAAACCACAAGACCCAGCCGGTCGCTGAAACCGTAACGGGTGATCATGGCGCGTGCGATATCCGTGGCGCGCTGCAGATCACTGGAAGCACCGGTGGAAACATCCTCAAGGATCAGCTTTTCCGCTACACGGCCGCCCAGAAGTACGGAGATCTCCGTTTCCATCTGGCCTTTGGTCATATAGGACGTATCCTCACCGGGCAAATGCATGGTATAACCGCCTGCACCCAACCCGCGGGGAATGATGGAGACCTCATGGACGGGGTTCAGCTTATCCATGAAATAGGTGATAATGGCATGACCGGCTTCGTGGTAAGCGGTGAGCTTTTTATCCTTATCGGTAACGCGGTGACTCTTCTTTTCCACACCGATCAGAACTTTGGTCACAGAATCCTGAATATCCTGCGCGGTAATGGCCTTACGCATCCGCTTGACAGCCAGCAGCGCCGCTTCATTCATCAGGTTTGCGAGATCTGCACCGGTAAAGCCGGTGGTGGAACGCGCCACTGCTGCAAGATCCACATCCGGTGCAAGCGGTTTGTTGCGGGTATGAACCTTCAGAATCTGCTCGCGCCCCAATACATCCGGCGTGCCCACATAGATCTGTCGGTCAAAACGGCCGGGACGCAGCAGGGCTTTATCCAGAATATCGGAACGGTTGGTCGCTGCGATGACAATGACGCCCTCGTTGGCACCAAAACCGTCCATCTCTACC
>CAZYRD010000136.1:0-6849 GCA_964649475.1 uncultured Faecalibacterium sp. | reverse complement strand
CGTGGGCCGGCGAATCAAATTTGACGGAGCTGTTGCAACTTTGCAACAGCTCCTTGCTGCGTTTTGGGAAAATCTGTGCCGCAGGCGCTGCCGCGTACGGTGTTCCGCAGCGGACGTCAGTCCTCCGCCTCAAATTCGGCGCGGTGATCCCGGAAAAACTCATAGTACGCCCGCACGCCCGCGACCTCCGTCCACGGACGGATGCGCACCGGCTGCGCGTCCAGATCCCACACCTGTGCGCCCGGCAGCGAAAGCAGCACAGGCGAATGGGTGGAAAGCAGGATCTGGCAGCCGAAGTGCCGGGCGGAATCCGCCAGAAAATCCCGCAGCTCGATCTGGCGCGGGACGGACAGGCTGTTTTCCGGCTCATCCAGCAGATACAGGGCGTCCTCGGTGATGCGCTGCACAAAAAAGTGCATGGCGCTTTCGCCGTTGGAGTGCATGTCCGGGTTCTTGGCCAGCCGCTCGTTGACAAAACGGGATTTTGTGTACCGTTTGGCGTCGTCGTACTGCTTCCATTCGTCGTAGTCCTCCAGCGAGACCAGCTGCCGGTGGGCGTGCTTCAGCTCTGTGTAATCCGCAAGCAGCTCCTCCCGCTTTCCGTCAATGCCGCTGCTCAGCCGGCGCAGGTCCAGCAGCCAGTCAAACACGTCGTCGCTGGTCAGCAGCTGGCTTCCGGCGGGGGCGCGGCCCTCCAGACGGCAAAGCTTCATGTAATCGCCAAAAAACGCGCTGCCGCCAAAGGCTGAATGCCGCTGTACCCCGGCAAGCTCCGCCACAAGGTTCAGCAGCGTGGTCTTGCCGCACCCGTTGGAGCCGCACAAAATCGTCACCGGGGCAAAATCGATGCACTCCAGCTCCTTTTGCGGAAATATTTTAAACGGGTAGCTGCTGTTGTAGCAGGTCATCTTCTGCTCCAGCAGAAAGGAAAACTCGGCGCCGTCCGTGGGCAGACGCAGGCTTTTTACGTAGGTTTTCATAGGGGTGTCTCCAAAGGAGCGTTAAAACGCCGCCGGGATGTCCGGTCTGCAGACCGTCAGCGGATGACGGGCGTTGCGTGGAATTTGAAAGAGTAGACGTCGGCGTCCCGCATGGTGAACTCCATGCGCACGGGAGTGCCGGCAAGCGCGGCAAGCGGCTTTTCAAAAGCCACCGGGCGCTCCACGCTGTCGCCAAAATGCACGCCGGAGTCGTAGCCGGGGATGGGTTCGCCGTTTTCGTCCAGCAGACGGATGCGCACCCCGCCGAAGGCGGAGGTGGCGAAGTTGATGTGCAGGGTGTCGCCCTCAAAGGTGAGGGGCTTTGTCACGATGCGGCCGGGGGTGTAGTCGCACCGCCAGGAGAAAAAGCCGTCCAGACGCACCGCCCAGCGGCACAGGCTGACATTGCGGGAGCGGTAGCCCGTACCGGCGTACAGCGAAAGCTCGTCCGGTGCACCGGGCACGGAGGAGGGCGTCTGCGCCATGCCGTAGCACATTTCGCCGTCGCCGTAGTACCAGTCAAAGCCCCAGTCCGCCCGGGAGGTGAGGAAGGCCTCCTCCGTACGGCGAAAATTGACGCCGTCGCGGGAGGTCATCACCGCGGCGTCGGTCATAGCGGTGCCCACGCGGGGCCATTTGCGTATCAGCTCCTGCCGGTGCTTCCAGTCCGGCAGCAGGGGATAGTTGTGCACGTCCTTGTAACGGTCGATGTACCGCATGGGAAAGCCGATGAACATGTGCGGTGCGCGGCGGTATTTCTGGATGTTGTTGGTGTACATCTCCAGATCGTCCGCGCCGCCGTACTGCAGGCGCTGCGGAGCGCTCCACGTGACAAGATCCGGCGAGGTGCGCACCCGGATGTCACGGACAAGACCCAGACAGTGGATCTGGATCTCCAGCTCCTCCTCTGTTTCGATTTTTGGAGGGGTGGTCCAGGCCAGCGGACGGTCGCCGTCGGTCTGTTCGCCGTGGTAGCCGCGGTAGTACAGAAAATACTGCTGGGTGGCGTCGTCCCAGAAGACGGTGTTCAGCGAATCGAAGGCGCCGTCCGCGATCAGCACCCGTTTTTTCTCAAAATGCAGGCCGTCGGCGCTGACAAAAAGCCACAGGCTGTCGTGCTTTCCGGCAAACTCGCCGCACAGCGCCTTGTAGCGCTCGCTGTCGGGGCAGGCGGGGTTGGTATCCTTGAAAACCGCAAGGGTGACGCCGTCGGCGGTGGGCAGCAGATTGTTCTGCGCAATGCCGTCGTAGCTGCGCTCGTCGATGCGGCAGCGGGTAAAATGTACGCCGTCCCTGCTGTCGGCGCAGCACATGACGTTGGCACGGATGTGCTCGCGGCCCTGCCCGTCCGCATCCATCTGTGCGCCGGTGTAATACATGCGCAGCATATCGCCCATGGCCATAATGCTCAGACAGCCGGCGCCGCTGCCCTCCCACGGGGCGTCCCATTTCATCACCTCGCCCCGGTATTCGGGGGTGTGCATCTGCACGCGGATGTTTTCGGCGGTGTCGATCAGGACTTCGTCCCAGCAGACCTCTCTGCGGGTGCCGATGGCGATGTGTTCCATAGCTGCCTCCTTTGCGGGCGCGGCGCTGCCGCAGCTCCGGTTGTCTCGACGTCAGTATATCATACCCGACAGCAGCGCGCAAGCCACAAAAACGCACATTCCGCCACGGAAAATATCTGCCGCAGGGTGGAAAAAAAGCGCCGGGCGTGGTATAGTATTAAAATAGGAAACAGGAAGTTTTGGCAATGGAGCGATTTATGATGCAAAGCAGTGAAATGCAGCAGAACAACGGGCTTTACCGCCGCATCGGCCGTCGGGCCGGCTGGGCGTTTTTTGCGCTGGCGGCGCTGACCACCGGCGTGCAGATGCTGGCGGGGGCGGTCGTTGCAGCGCTGTACCCGCAGATGACGGAATACCCCATGTGGCTCAACTGGCTGCTCAGCTTTCTGCCGCTGTACGGGGTGGCGTTTCCGGTGTTCATCACCCTGCTGCAGCCGCTGCCCGGCATAAAGCCGCCGCGGCAGAAGGTCGGGTTCGGCTGGCTGGCCGGCACCGTGTGCGCTGCCTTTGCACTGATGTACGCCGGCGCACTGGCGGGCAACGGGCTCAACTGGCTCATCGGCTGGCTGCGGGGCCGTCCCGTGCTCTCCGGCCTGGAGGAGATCGTCGGCGCCGCGCCCGTCTGGCAGACGGTGCTGTTCGCCTGTGTGCTGGCGCCCGTCGGCGAGGAGATCACCTTCAACTGCCTGCTGGAAAAAACGCTCGTCTTTGGCGAAAAGCGTGCCGCACTGTTCTGCGCGCTGGCCTTCGGTATGTTCCACGGCAACCTGTACCAGTTCTTTTACGCCTTTGCGGTGCGGTTCGTACTGGTGCAGCTGCGGCTGCGCACCGGCAGTCTGGGACTGTGCATCGGGCTGCATGCGCTCATCAATCTGGTAGGCGGCGTGGTGTCGCAGTGGGCTCTCGGCCAAAGCGAGCAGGTCATGGGCATTTACGGCGTACTGCTGATGATGCTGATCGTCGCAGGGTGGATGGTGCTTGCCGCGCGGCGCAGGCAGCAGTGGGCTGCGGGGCGTCCCGGCACAAGAGCCCGCTGGCTGTTTGCATCTCCGGGCGCCGTTCTGGCGTGGGTGTGCTGCGGGGCGATGTTCGTGCTTTCGCTGGTGCCGTAAAAACGGATTTGAAAAATAACGCCGCTTGCGGCGACGCTTGCGGTGAAACGAGGTATACGCATGAAAAAAGAGAAAAAAGCGGCGGCACTGCCGTGGTGGAAACGCCCGTTGGTCCTGTGGGGCGCCGGTTGGCTGGCACTGTGTGCGCTCAGCGTGTTTGTGGTGTACTACTGGCGCGTCTTTTACAGCTTTGACCGCATGTCTGCGGGGCTGACCACCGTACTGGTGGCGCTGGGCTTCAGCGTGCTGTACGCAGCGGCGGCGCTGACGCTGCATTTTGCAAAAAGCCTTGCCGCGCGTACCGCGGTGCTTCTGGCCGCCGCCGGTCTGGTGATGTGCTTTGCCTCGCCGCCCATTCAGGTACCGGACGAAGCCCAGCACTTCCTGCGCAGCTACGCCATCAGCATGGGCCGGTTTGATTTCGACTCCACCCGCGGCTACCCCGACGATGTGGATCTTCTGCTGGACTGCTTCCCCGGGGCCTACACCAACGGCAACAACGGTGCGCCGGTCAAGCAGTATTACCATCTCACCGACCCGGATGACCCCGACAGCATCAAGGTGGCGGACGGCAGCGTTATCTCCATCGCCGACCGCTTTGTGCGCTACCGCGAGGAGCTTGCCGCGCTGGAGGCCGGCGCCGAACTGACCTGCAAGCAGTGGACGGAACCTCTGGTGGTCATGCTGCTGCCGTATTTTCCGCAGGCGCTGGGCATGGCCGCGGCGCGGCTGCTGGGCTGCAGTGCGCTGGGCTGCCTGTACGGCGGGCGCATCGCCAATCTGCTGGTGTACGCGCTGCTGGCGTACTTTACCATGAAAAACCTCAAACGGTGGCGTGGCGTGTTCCTTGCCGTGCTGTTCCTGCCGCTGGCGCTGTATATGGGCGCCTCGCTCAGCTATGACGCCCAGCTTCTGGGTCTGTACGCGCTGGCGGCTTCGCTGCTGCTGCGGGAAGAGTTTGAACAAAAGCACCTGTGGCAGTACATCGGCGTGGTTGCGCTGATGAATATCTCCAAGCCGTGGATCAACCTGCTGTGGCTGCCGGGACTGCTGTTTGTGAACAAAAAGAACCGCCGCACCAAAACAAAGCCCTGGGTGGGTGTACTCATCGGGTTTGCCGCCGCCATCGCGGTCACGGCGTTTTTCACCTGGTACGGGCGCAGCTTCCGCTACAACTACGGTACGCCGGACCGCATGCTGGGGCATACCGTCGTCCCGGCGGAGCAGTTCCTCTTTGTGCTGAAAAATCCCCTGCGCACCGTCGCCGTGCTGTGGGGCACCCTGTTTGAAAACGAATTCTTCCTGCCCGGTCTGGGCAATTTCGGCGCACTGGATACCCTTGGTCCCGCTGTGGTGTGGCTTAGCGCCGCGCTGCTCGTGTTCGGCGCGTTTTCCCGTGCGCATCACCGCCCGCTGGGCGCGTGGACCAACACCGGCCTTGGCGTTTTCTGCGTGCTGTACACCGTGGGCGTTATGATCGCCATGTACATCACCTACACGCCGGTGGGCATGGTGCGGGTCATCGGTCTGCAGGCGCGGTACTTCCTGCCCGCCGTGCTGTTCGGTCTTGTGCTGCTGGCACAGGCGCTGGGCTGGCTGCAGCGCCGCAGCGGCGTCACGCTGCAGGCTGTCAACCCGGAGGTAAAGGCCGCGGCAAAGACCCCCGTGCATCCCATGCTCATGACCGGGTATGTCATTGCCGTGCTGGGCGGTCTGCTGCAGCTGCAGACGTATTTCATCGGCCCGGTCACATGGGCGCTCAGCGAGATCATCCCCTGATTTGGACGGTTCCGTTTCCGATGGCTGATCCCGCTTTCCGCGGTCTTCCTCTTTCGTCGGCATGGCCGCAAGAATACCAAAGGAGGCTTCTTCCATGCTTATCATCGACACCCACTGCGACAGCATCGACCGCGGCATGCGCGGTCTGTGCGTGTATGCGCCTTATAATATGAGCGCCGAGCACCTGCAGTTCATGGCCTGCTACACCGACCGTCCCGGCATGACGCCGGACGAAAGCTGGCAGCTGCTGCGGAATATGCGCGCCGAGCTGCAGGCCCAGACGGAAAAATACCCCGGACTGGCGCTGTGCACCACGGTGGCGCAGGCGAAGGCCGCCGTTGCCGCGGGCAAAAAGGCCATGTTCTTTGCCATGGAAGGCTCTCACGCGCTGGACGGCAGGGCCGACCGCTTTGACGAGGTGACCGCCGGCGGCGTGCGCTGCCTTTCGCTGACGTGGAACCAGAACAACCGCTACGGCTGTGCCAACGGCTTCAACGGCACCGCGCAGGACACCGGCCTTTCAGCCGAAGGCGTGCAGCTGGTGAAGGAGTGCGGCCGCCGCAGTATCCTGCTGGATGTATCCCACGCTTCGGACAACACCACCATGGACGTTCTGCGCACCAGCACGCTGCCGGTGCTTGCCACCCATTCGGACTTCCGCGAGGTCACCGGCCACAGCCGCAACCTCACCCGGGAGGCCGCCCTTGCCATCCGGGATTCCGGCGGCGTCATCGGCTTCAACCTCTGCCTGCCCTTCCTCGGCGGCGAACACATCGAGGCGCTGCTGCCCCATCTGGACTACGCGCTGGAAACCGTGGGCGAGGACGCCGTCTGCTTCGGCGGCGACATCGACGGCATCGACGCCTACCCCGCGGGCCTTTCCATGGAGCACAGCCTGCACGAGCAGATCCTCGACTTCCTGCGCAGCCGCGGCTACGGCGAAGCGCTGCTGTATAAGCTGGCCTGCGGCAATATGCTGCGGGTGCTGGAGGCCGTCTGCCCCTGACGGACGGCGCTTTCTGTACGAGATGGCCCGCTGCCCTTGACAAAGCAAGCGCGGCGCTGTTACAATAAAAGATACGCAGAGCGCGTATTTCCGACGATCATCCCCGGCTTTGCCGGTTTTGTAAAACAGGAGAGGAACCATGTATCTTTACAATTCCGCCACGCATAAAAAAGAACCTTTTGTCACCCACACCCCCGGCCGTGTGGAGATGTACACCTGCGGCCCCACCGTGTACCATTTTGCCCACATCGGCAATCTGCGCTCCTACATCATGGAGGACGTGCTGGAAAAATTCCTGCGGTACGAGGGCTATGACGTCAACCGCGTCATGAACATCACCGACGTGGGCCATCTGGCCTCCGACGCCGACACCGGCGAGGATAAAATGCTCAAGGGCGCCAAGC
>CAZYRD010000135.1:0-6917 GCA_964649475.1 uncultured Faecalibacterium sp. | reverse complement strand
CCCGCGCTGGGTGCCCGCAGCCCGCCGGCTGCGGCAGATCTCCTACGAGGAGATGCTGGAACTGGCCGGGGTCGGTGCGCAGGTGCTGCACGGCCGCAGTGTGGAAATGGCCCGCCGCTGGGGCGTTCCGGTGGAGGTGCTCTCCAGCATGGAACCCGGCGAGGGCACGCAGGTGACGGAGGTGTGTACCATGGAAGGCTTGCAGATCAAAAGTGTTGCCGCACAAAAGGATGTCTGTATCCTTTCGCTGCGGCTGGAAAAAACGGCTGCGGCACAGGCGCTTCTGGCAGCGCTGGCGGCGCGGCATATACCGGTGCGGCAGGTGCTGTACAGCGGCGAAATGCTGCATCTGGTGCAGGAGGAAGCCGCTGCAGCGGAAGCGGAGGATTTTTTGAAAAAACAGACCGAGATACAGGGCGTTGCGGCACCGGAGGTGCAGCGGGAGCTGGCGGGCGTTTCCGTCGTGGGCAGCGGTCTTGGCAGCGACGCCGACGCCCTGCCCAGAATGCTGGCGGCTTTGCATGATATCGGTCAGTCGCCGGTGTTTGTGACCGGCGGCGAGGTACGCATCAGCGCGTTTATTGCACGCGAAGCGGCCAAAGAGGCGGTCCGCGCCGTGCATGCCGCTTTTTTTGAAACCGCCTGACGCACGCGGAAGATTTGTTATTGCACGGAATTTTCAAAAGGATTGGCAGGAGTTGCTGCAATTTTGCGAAGCTGCTGCAGCTTTGCAGCAACTCCAGGCTTCAGGAGGAGGAAAACCTTGCCCGAAGCCGGAATAATAAAAGGAAAGAGGAGAAGTTCACATGACGCAAAGAAGATATCGCCGCCGCAGCAAAGTCCGCTGGGACCGCATTCTGATTGCCGCGCTGGTTCTGGCGCTGGCGCTCTTTCTGTTCATCTGGGGCATTGTTGCGCTGTTTTCCGGCGGGGAAGAGGAGCCGGATTCCTCCGGCTCTGAGCCGGTCAGCAGCTCCGATCCGGTTCCCGTGGAACCTGCGGTGGACCTCTCGCAGTGGAATCTTGTCCTCGTCAACAAAAACAATCCTCTGCCGGAGGGCTATACCGTCACCACCGGACAGTTGGTCAACAGTCTGCTGGTGGATGCCCGTATTCTGGAAGACCTCAACACCATGATGGCGGACGCCGAAGCGCAGGGCGTGCAGCTGATCGTCTGCTCCGCCTACCGTGACATCCAGTACCAGACCGCCTTGTACCAAAACAAGGTAAACGAGTTTATTGCCGACGGCTACTCGCAGGAAGCGGCCGAAGCCGAAGCTGCGACCATCGTTTCCTATCCCGGTACCAGCGAGCATAACACCGGCCTGGCGGTGGATCTTGTCACACCGGAATATCAGGTGCTCAACGAGGGCTATGCCGAGACCGATGCGGCAAAATGGCTTGCCGCCCACGCGCCGGAATACGGTTTTATCCTGCGGTACCCCAAGGGGTTCGAGGGGATCACCGGCATCATCTTTGAGCCGTGGCACTACCGCTACGTCGGTAAGGAATACGCCCGCGAGATCACGGATTCCGGCATGTGCTTCGAACAATGGGTCGAATATATGGCAAACGGCGGCGATGCGCAGAATGCGGCGGATACACAGGGAGCTTCGGATGCGCAGAGCGTCTCCGCTGCGGAATAAGGTGTGTTTTGTGGCTTGACTTCATAAAACGACAGCGCAAGCCAAGATAAAAAAGCAAGATAAGGAACGATTATGCAAAGAAAAGAACTCCTCCCCGGCGTTATGCTCACACAGCTGCCCGCGCCGGCTTTCAAACGCTGCCGCGTCAGCCTGAACTTTATTCTGCCGGGCGACCGCGCCACGACCACGGCCTATGCGCTGCTGCCCATGGTGATGGAACGCGGCTACGCCGGCTGTCCGGATATGACCCGGCTCTCCCGCAGGCTGGCACAGCTGTACGGCGCGGGGCTGTCGGTTTTCGGCGGCACACTGGGCCCCAACCGTGTTGTCACGGTGGGCGTCAGCGGCATCCGCAACGAATACGCCGTCGGCGGCGAGGACCTTCTCGGCGAATATCTGGCGCTTGTGTTCGGCATGGCGTTTGATCCGGACGTGAAGGACGGCGCTTTTGACGCCGAAGCGGTGGAGATCGAAAAGGTCAAGCTGTTCGAACTGCAGCAGAGCGAGATCAACGACAAGCGCATTTACTGCCTGCGGCAGGCGCGCCGCAAATTTTACGGCGATGACGTGGCCGGTCTGGAAAAATACGGCTACGCGGAGGATCTGGACGGCATTACACCGCAGGCTCTTTACGAGGCGTGGCGTACCATGGTGACCACCGCCCGTTTGGAGGTTCTGGTTCTTGGGGCGGACAGCGAAGCGGTGGAGCAGCGCCTGCTTGCCGCGCTTTCCCGTGTGGAAGCACTGCGCCGCCCGGGCGAGGTGCGTCCTGCACCTCTTCATGCGGCACACCCCATGCCGGTGCAGCCGGCGGCCGAATACGCCGAGCCGGTGGACGCAGTACAGGGCAAACTGGCCATGCTGTTCACGCTGGACGAGCCGATCGCCCACGGCGATCTTTCCAAAATGCGCATGGCGGTGGCGCTGCTGGGCGGTACGCCCACCAGCCGTCTGTTTATGAATGTGCGCGAAAAGCAAAGTTTGTGCTATTACTGCTCTGCGGGCTTTACGCAGCTGGGCGGATGTCTTTCCGTGGACAGCGGCGTGGAATTTGAAAACACCGAAAAAACCCGACGCGCTGTTCTGCATGAGCTGGAAGAGCTGATCGAAGGCGAGCTCCCCGAAAAAGAGCTGGAGGACGCCCGCCGCTACCTGTGCTGTGCGCTGGAAGGTGTGGGCGACAGCCTGCCCGGACTGGAAAACTGGATCATGGGAGAGATCAGCCGCGGCACGCTGGATACACCGCAGCAGGTGGCGCAGCAGCTGGCGGAGGTCACCGCGCAGGACGTGCGTGCCATGCTGAAAAAATTCCACCTTTCGGTGGTGTATACACTGACCAAAGGAGAAACCGACCATGAATGAGGCTGCACTGAAACGGCTGGAACAGGAGATGACCCCGAAGCGCTTTGTGCTGGAAAACGGCCTGACCGTGCTGGTGTGTGAAATGCCGCAGTTCAAGGGGGTGCACGCGGTGTATGCCACCCGGTTCGGCTCTGCCACCAGCGGCTTTGAGCTGGACGGTGAGACCGTCATGCTGCCGGACGGCGTGGCGCATTTTCTGGAGCATAAGATGTTTGAGGACGAGGACGGCAACGATGCGTTTGAGCTCTATGCCCAGACCGGCGCCTCCGCCAACGCCTTCACCAGCTTTGACAAGACCTGCTACATCTTCACCGCCACCGCCGCGGTGGAGGAGAGTCTGGACATCCTTCTGGATTTTGTTTCCCACCCCTATTTCACCGAGAAAACCGTCGCCAAGGAGCAGGGGATCATCGGGCAGGAGATCAAAATGTACGACGACAGCCCGGAATTTCGTATGATGTTCGGCCTTCTGGCGGCGCTGTACCACAACTGCCCCGTGCGTACCGACATCGCCGGCACGGTGGAAAGCATTGCGCAGATCACCCCGGAGCTGCTGTACAAATGCTGCGACGCATTTTACTGCCCGCAGAACATGGTGCTCAGCGTGGCGGGCAACATCACGGCGCAGCAGGTACTGGATGCCTGTGCCCGGGCGGACATCCCGGCCAATCCGCACAAGGTGCGCCGCATCGAGCCGCAGGAGCCCGCCGGGGTCCTGCAAAAAGAGGTGGAGCTCACCATGCAGGTGGCGCAGCCCATCTGGGGCATCGGCTACAAGGCTGCGCCAAACGCTGCCGCCGATGCACGCGGTGAGCTGATCTGCGATCTTGTCACCGAGCTGCTGGTGGGCGACACCTCGCCGCTGTACCGCCGCCTGTACGATTCCGGCCTTATCAACGCCGGCTTTTCCGGTGAGTACGTGGCAGGCGAAGGCTACTGTACTCTGATTTTCGGCGGCGAGACCCGCGACCCCGCCGCACTGCAGGCGGAGTTTCTGGCCGAGGTGCGCCGCGTTCTGGCGGAGGGCATCGACCGCGAGCAGTTCGCCTGCACCAAAAATCTCATGCTGGGCGAGGCCATCATGGGGCTGGAGAGCATCGAGGACGTCGCCGCCGATCAGGCCGCAGTCTGGCTGAAAAACCATACGCTTTTCGATGAGATCCGCGCTCTGGCAGCGCTGACGCCGGAGGATGTGGAAAACGCCCTGCCCGCACTGCTGTGCGAGGAGTACAGTGCCACCATCCGCATTCTTCCTCCCGTCTGAGCGTCGACCGCTTGACTGGCGGAAAAAAATAGCGTACAATAGGCGCATGTTTCGTTTTCGTTGAAAGGATACACTATGAGTACACTTGTTGAATTTCCCGGTCTTGGGCTGGAAATGACCATTGACCGCGTGGCGTTTTCTGTGTTCGGGGTGGAGATCTACTGGTACGGTCTCATCATCGCCGTCGGCCTGATGGTCGGTATCGGCATCGGCTACGCCAACGCAAAGCGTTTTGGCGTGGACAGCGACCGCATGACGGATGTCATCCTTGTCACCGTGGTGCTGGCGGTGCTGTGCGCCCGTCTGTACTATGTCATCTTCTATCCCGGCAATTATGACACGCTGGGCGAGATCCTCAACCTGCGCGACGGCGGCCTTGCCATTTACGGCGGCGTCATCGGCGCGGTGGTGTTCGGCTGGCTGATGTGCCGCATTCGCCGCGTGCCGGTGCTGGCTATGTTCGATATGACCGCCATGGGCTTTCTGGCGGGGCAGGGCATCGGCCGCTGGGGCAACTTTTTCAATCAGGAGGCGTTTGGCTCCAACACCACGCTTCCATGGGGCATGTACAGCGAACGCACCCACAATTATCTGCGCTCCGCAGCCGAAGAGCTTGCCGCACAGGGCATGGTGGTGGATCCCACCATGCCGGTACATCCCACGTTTTTGTACGAATCCCTGTGGTGTCTGCTGGGCCTTGTGCTGCTGCTGTGCTACGCAAAGCACCGCAAGTTTGACGGTGAAATGGCGCTGATGTACGTTGTGTGGTACGGCGCCGAGCGCTGCGTGGTGGAGGGCATACGCACCGACAGCCTGATGTGGGGCCCGCTGCGCGTCAGTCAGGTGCTGGCCGGGGCAAGCTGTCTGCTGGCGCTGGCGGCGTGGCTGCTGCTGCGCCGCCGTGCACTGCGCCGCCGTGCTGCGGGCAAGTTCACACTGGTGGCAGAGGTCATCAATGCAAAGGAAGAGGCAAAAGTCCGCTACGAGGAAGCCTGTGCGCAGCGCAGCACAGCGCTGGCCGTCTGCGCCATGAAGCACAAGCAGGCCGCCGCGGCCCGTTATGAACAGGCCTGTGCCCGCCGTGAGGCTGCGCTTGCCGCAAAAGCGGCGGCGGAAGCTGCGGGCGAGGATGCAAAGGAGCCGACAAATGGCTGAAGCAAAAATTCTGGACGGAAAATACTGGGCAGGGCAGATCAAGGCGCAGGTGCGTCAGCAGGTGCAGGTGCTTGCCGATGCCGGCGTGCCCTGTAAGCTGAGCGTGATCCTTGCCGGGGATGACCCTGCCAGCGCCGTGTATGTGCGCGGCAAGGAGAAGGACTGTGCCGAATGCGGCATCGGGTCCGAGGTGCTGCGCTATCCTGCGGATGTCACCACCGAAGAACTGCTTGCCGAGGTGGCGCGTCTGAACGCCGATCCCGCCGTCAGCGGCGTTCTGGTGCAGCTGCCGCTGCCTGCCGGTGTGGATGAAAAGGCCGTGCTGCGTGCCATCGACCCCGCCAAGGACGTAGACGGTTTTACTCCGGTCAACACGGGACTGATGCTGCAGGGGCAGGAGTGTTTTCTGCCGTGCACCCCGGCGGGCTGCATGTATCTGCTGCAGCAGACGGGCGAGTCAATTGCGGGCAGGCGCGCGGTGGTACTGGGCCGCAGCAACATTGTGGGCAAGCCCATGGCGGTGCTGCTGTGCGCGCAGAACGCCACGGTTACGCTGTGCCATTCCAAAACGAAAGATCTGCCCGATATCTGCCGCGAAGCGGATATTCTGGTGTCAGCCATCGGAAAAGCAGGCTTTGTCACCGCCGATATGGTCAAGCCCGGCGCCGTCGTCATTGACGTGGGCATCAACCGCAATGCCGAAGGCAAGCTTTGCGGCGACGTGGATTTTGACGCGGTGAAGCAGGTCGCCGGCTGGCTGACGCCCGTGCCCGGCGGCGTCGGTCTTATGACCCGCGCCATGCTCATGGTCAACACGCTGCGCGCCGCACAGATTGTTACTGCGAGCGGCGCGGCCCGATAAACGCTGTACTCTGGCGGCACAAAATATTTTGTTGAAAAACAAAAAGAGCAGTGCGGGGATAACTTCCAATAAGACAGCACGAGAATATGGCTGCTACTCTAAATTACGGGTAGCAGCCATTATTTTGAAAAATACATTGACATTTTTCGATCTGATGAATATAATGATGAATATAATATTGATAGATTGAAGATATTGAATGTGAGGTGAAAATGAATGGCATCTGAATATGTTAACAATGCAAGAGTATTCAAAGCATTTTGCGATGAAAACCGCCTGCGTATTCTGGAACTGCTTCGCAGCGGAGAAAAATGCGCTTGCGTGTTGTTGGATGACCTCCACGTTACACAGTCCACGCTTTCTCACCACATGAAGATTCTTTGCGACTCAGGTGTTGTTCAAGGCCGCAAAGAAGGAAAATGGGTGCATTACTCCATCGATCCGGAAGGCGCTGAGAGCACGATGCGACTGCTGAAACAACAACTCACATTGAAAAATCAGAGCGAAGCAACAAAAGCTTGTTGTGCAGAAAAGTGAGCCATCTGAAAAGATGGCTTCTCTTAAAGATTTAATATCGACATTTTTGAATATATGAATATGAAAGGAGCTTTTTATGGAAGCATTAAAA
>CAZYRD010000134.1:0-6981 GCA_964649475.1 uncultured Faecalibacterium sp. | reverse complement strand
ATAATAGGGCAAAGAAATGTATTCTTCAAAGGTAACCTTGCCACCGCTTCTCAACTCTATCTCATTAACGACAACTTGTATTCTTTCTTTAAGCTGTTTGCTTGTAATGAACATCGCAATCCCTCCAAACAACTGCTGTAAACAGTTTGCAAAATTCAAGTTTGCCGGTCTGCCGATATTTTATCACAAAGAATACAAATACACAAGAACGGGCACAGCAGAACAAACTGCTGTGCCCGTTAACTGTCTTATGCGTACCGCCGATTTATACGGCGGCTTTCTGTATACACGGAGGATCTGAGGTCTTATTCGACCACGGTGGCATTGGCAACGATCTGGTTGAAGCAGTTGGCAGAGTTGACGTAGGCGGCGGTGTAGTTGGCGCCGTAGTTGGTCACGTAGGACTCGTAGTAATCGCCCAGAGTGGCGGCGGTGTCCTCGGCGGTGGTGCTGACGCCCAGTTCCTCGCACAGAGCCTGGATCAGCAGAACGGTGTGGACCTCCTGCATCAGGGTCTCGGCGGTCTGGTTCAGGTAATCCTCAACAGAGGCGTAGCCCTGCAGCGCCAGCCAGTTTTCCAGCGTGCCGTTCATGGAGGCGGCATAGGAGTTCTGGGTGAACAGCATCATGCAGGCGGCATCATCCAGCAGAACGCGGGGCAGCTCGTCGGCGCTTTTGAAAACAGAGTTCTCGCTCATATAGTTGGTGACGTACTGGTAGTGCTTCTGGTCGGCAAAGTAAGCCTTGATATCCTCACGCACGTCTTCGGCGGTCTCGAAGCCGTACTCGGCAAAGTTCTCCTTGACCCAGTCGTCGGTCAGCTCGGGATAGATGGTCTCGCCGTGGATATAGTTGATGGTGGTGACAAACACAGCGTCGGAACCGGACAGGGTGACGGGGTTGCCCTCGGTGTCAACGGCTTCACCGTAATCGTCGGGGAAGGTCACTTCAATGTCAATGGTCTCACCGGGCTTGTGGCCGATGATCTGATCCAGAAAATCGTCAACGTACTCGCTGGAACCGGCGGTGACGTCGGCACCCAGACCCATGGTGTTGCCGCCGGAGAAGGCGGATTCGCCCACATAGCCGACATAGTCGATGTTGACCATGTCGCCCTCTTCAATGGCACGGTCGGTGATCTGCTCCACCACGCCGTAGTTTTGCATCAGAGAGGTCACGTACTCGTCGATCTCCTCCTCGGTGGCAGCCAGAGCTTCGGCGGGCACCTGAATGTTCATGTAATCCTCGGGCAGAGTGACGTAGTCCTTGCCGACGATGTCCTTCAGCAGGCCGTTTTCGGTGTACAGGGCATCGGGATAGTAGTTGACATAGTCCAGGCTCTTGACGTCATAGGTAAGGCCGTACTCGTTATCCCATGTAAATTCGGAGCCGCAGGCGGTCAGCGTGCCAAGGCACAGCACAGCCACCAGCAGCAGGCTGATGATCTTTTTCATTGTGATTTTATCTCCTGTCTTTGTTCGTTTTTGCGTCAAAGCGCAAAACTGCATGATAACGTATCTATTATACACCATAAGATGTGAAAAGTGGATAACAATTTTTATATTTTTTCCGGTTTTTGCAGAAAAATTTTTACAAAACGGGGGATTTTTGCCGTCAGGCTTGCTTTGCGCAGTAAAAACACGTATAATGAGCACGTTGTGTGTGGAGAAATCTGCCAATTTTTGCAAGAAGAGGAAGAAAAAATGGGAGAGCTGTTCAGTCTGATCGAACTGCTGGGTACGGTGGCGTTCGCCGTTTCCGGCGCGATGATCGCCATCGAGCGCAAGGCGGATATTTTCGGCGTGGTATTTCTGGGTATGACCACCGCCATCGGCGGCGGCATTCTGCGGGACGGTCTGCTGGGCAACATTCCCGCCGCCATCTTTTCCAACCGGCCCACGCTGCTGACGGCGGCGGTGTGCCCGCTTCTGGTGTTTGCTGCGGCATGGATCGCCGGCGAGCGATACGAGCGCAACCGTACCCTGATCGACACCATCAACAATCTGGTGGACGCGCTGGGCCTGGGGGCATTCACCGTCACCGGCGTGCGTATGGGCCTTGGCGGCGGTTATGGCGAAAGCTGGTTTTTTGTGGTGTTCCTCGGCATGCTGACCGGCGTGGGCGGCGGCGTCCTGAGGGATGTGCTTACCAACGCCACCCCCTTTGTGCTGACGAAGCGGATCTATGCGCTGGCCAGTATTGCAGGCGCGCTTACATATCTTCTTTTTCAGCAGCTTGGCATGGACAGCACCCTTAACGGTACGCTGGTCATCCTTCTGGTGTTCTGCATTCGTGTGCTGGCAACGGTGTTCCGGTGGGATCTGCCCAGCATTGCCCGCCGCAACGAAAGAAGAGCTGCTGCGCAGGGAATAAAGGAATAAAACAGGAAAACTCCCCGCTGAGGTACCGGCGGGGAGTTTTTTGCATCAGAAACAGGGAAACGCGGTGCAGACCGGCGGGGAGAGCCGCTTACTTTTCGTCCGCGGCAGGCGCATCGGCCGTTTGGGAGGCTTTTTTGGAGGCTTTTTTGGCGCGGCGTCTGCGGGCCAGCTTGACGGCGGGGATGAGCACGACTGTCAGCAGGATCAGATAGGGGAACGCGCTGATGAGGAAGAACAGCAGATCCCGCAGGAACTCCACAAAGCCTACACCGGTATCCTTGATGACCTCCCACAGCTCCTCGCCGAAGGTGGGCTCGATGACGGTGTAGTCTCGCACCTCCCACAGGGTGAGGGTGATGGTGGAATAGCTGATGCGGTTATCGTAGCTGTTTTTCAGCGAAGCGTAATACTGCAGCTCGGCGCGCACGGTGGCCAGACGGTCCTCGATGGAAAGCAGATCCTCCAGCGTTTCGGCCTGCGCCATCAGCTCCAGCAGGCGATCCTGCTGGGTGGTGAGAGAGGCCAGATAGCTTTCGGTCTGGATGTAGCTTTCGGTGATGTCCTGCGAGGACTGCACCAGACGGGTGACGTTGGCGATGCCCGGCAGACCGTTGATGAACTCGTCAAACCGGTCGCTGGGGATGCGCAGGGTCAGGGTGGTCTCGCGGCTGCCGTAGTCGTGATCCTCCCGGTTGGAAACGTAGCCGCCCATACCGGCAACGCCGCCAAGCAGCTGTTCCAGCGCGGCGTCGTACTCCTTGGCCTCCATACGGACCTCGGCGGTCAGGATCACCTTGCGGCCGTCGTCCGGGACCGAGATGCTGCTGCCGCTGCCGGAGCCGGTGCTGCCGTACTCCATGTTGCCCACATCTGCGACGGAATCAAACGTCTCTTCCGTCACGGAATATTCGGGCGAAGAAACGACCGCGTCTTCCGTCACGGCAAAGTAGTTGTCTGCGGCGTTCTGTGTGGCAGAGGAACATCCCGTGAACAGAACGGTCAGCAGGCAGGCGATCAGCACGAGGCTCATGCTTTTCAAAGTGCGGTGCTTTTTCATGTGGTTTCCTCCTTTTCCTTCTATGCGGCGCCGCGGTTACGGCGCATTCTTTTCATTCCTCCGGCAAAGACCAGCGCACGTACATCCACTGGCGGCGGGTGGTGTCCACCGTATTGCCGCCGACGGGCGTGCCGGTCTCCTGAAAAACGTAGAAATCGCTCACGGACAGCTGCGCGGGGTCTGTGTAAAATTCATGACCGGCAAGGCCGGTGGTGTTGGCCTGCTCCTCGCTCAGTGTGCCCGCGTATTCATACCCCGGCGGCAGCCCGTAAACGGGCATTTCGGGGGCGTAATAGGCCTGCCCGTTCAGCAGAATGCAGGGGGCGGGCATGCCGGGGTCGGCAGGGGCGGCGGTGCACCCGATGCAGAGCGCCGCGCAGAGTACCAGTACTGCAGACAGAAGCATTCGTTTCATACCAAAACGCTCCTTTTTGTGCGGGCTGTTATATTTGCTGTTGTATTTATTGTAATACATATAGATTCATCCGGCAAGCCCTGCGGCAAAAAATCATTCAGTACCGCAGTCGGCTGCGGCCTCCGGCCCGGCAAAGGATGCGCCGTACGCCGCGGCAAAGGCGCTTGCCAGGGCATTGTCGTGACCGATGTACAGGATGATCTGCGTGCCGTCCCGGTAAAAATGGGGCCGGTCCACCCAGTCGACCTGTGTGATGCTCACGGTGCCGTCCTCCTGCGGAAAAGTGAAGGTGTACCCGTCGGTGCCGATGCAGGCGGCGTCCGCCTGCGCAGCCTCGGCGCTTTCGTATTTGTACACCGCCACAGCGTGCAGCTTGTCGCCGTTCAGCTCCATGTGCCAGCGCTGCCCGTGCAGGATGCTGGGGTCGGTGCTGGTGCGCGAGGGCGTGTAGCCGTTGGCCTCCAGCAGGTCGATCACCTCTTGTGGGGCGTCGCCCTCCCACGCCGTTGCCGGGGCGGTGTAAAGGATGCTGTCGTCCGGTTCGGCCGGGCAGGATTCCACACCGCTGCATCCGGCAAGCGCGGTACAAAACAGCAGGATGAGCAGAAGTGTTGCAAGTCTTTTCATGTTATTCCTCCTTTTTGTGCGCACAGCGCAGGCATTTTCCCTCTTTTGTCTATGTAAACGAGCAAAATACGGATACTCCTTCGCAAAATTTGAAAAATTTTCCGGCTTTTTTCACGCAGATGGAACGGGCGTCTTGCAAAAATGCCGCAAAAAAGGTAACATGGTAGAGGAAAGCATTTTCGGGCGCAGACCCGGGCCGGGAAAGGAACCTGTTATGGAAAAGAACGAGAAGAAAGAAAAGAAATATCTGGAAAGCTACAAGGCTGCGGGTGTGGATATCGCCGCCGGACAAAAGGCCGTCAAGCTCATCAAGGCCTCGGCCGAGCGCACCATCGTCGGCCCGGAGCTGAACAGCCGTGTGCTGGGCGCGTTCGAGGCCACCAACGGCCTGTTTGACCTGACGGGTCTGGGCAGCGCGCCGGTCATGGTCACTTCCACCGATGCGGTTGGCTCCAAGCTGAAGATCGCCGCCATGATGGACCGCCACAACACCGTCGGCATCGACTGCGTCGCCATGTGCGTCAACGATCTGCTGTGCTGCGGTGCGCGTCCGCTGGTGTTCACCAACTATCTTTCCATGAGCAAGCTGGTGCCGCAGCAGGCGGAGGCCATCATCGCCGGTGTGGCGGAGGGCTGCATCCAGAGCGGCTGTGCGCTGGTGGGCGGCAAGGCGGCAGAAATGCCGGACTTTTACGCCGCCGGGCAGATCGGCCAGTACGACCTTGCCGGTGTGGCGGTGGGCGTGGTGGAACGCAGCCGCCGCATCAACGGCAGCGGCGTGCGCAAGGGCGACGTCATCCTTGGCCTTGCCAGCTCCGGCATCCACGCCAACGGCTACGCGCTGGTACGCAAGGTGTTCGATATCGAGAACAAAGGTCTTGACCGGTTCGAGACCGTGCTGGGCCGGCCTCTTGGCGAGGTGCTGATGGACCCCAGCCGCATTTATGCCAAAGCGGTTCTGGCCCTGCTGGAAGAGGTGGACGTCAAGAGCCTCTGCCACGTCACCAAGGGCGGCCTGTACATCAACGTGCCGCGCAGCCTGCCGGAGGGTCTCACCGCCCGCATCAACGTGGCTTCGTTGAAGACCCAGCCCATCTTCCACCTGCTGCAGCGGGTGGGCAACATCCCCCGGAAGGATATGTTCGCCACCTTCAACATGGGCGTCGGCATGACGGTCACTGTTGCACCGGAGGACGTGGAGGATGCGATGCGCATTCTGCGTACCGCCGGCGAAAAGGTGATGGTCATCGGCGAGGTCGTCCCCGGCGAAGAAATGATCCTGGACTGAGCGCCGGAACGGGATGAAAAATGTTCTGTCCGCCTGCGCGGCAGAAAAATACAAAACAGATCAAAAAAGGAGAACCTGTATGGACCTGTTTGCAAGATATTCCGCCCTGAAGCAGAAAGTGGGCGGCAATACCGAAAAACGCGAGTTTGAACACACCATGTTTCCCGGCGTGTACGATCATCCCGGCGTCACAGCGCCCAGCGCCGCACAGAAGCGGATCCTTTCCCAGCTGAATTTTGCGCTGCAGTTTTCCGCTGCCCGCAGCGGTAAATGGGACGCGGACATTGACGCGGCGCTCACCCTGCTGGAAAAGACCATGGCGGAGGAGGAGACCCTGCCCCGTGCCGCGTGCCTTGCCGCCGAACAGCTTCTGCTGCCCATGGCCGGGCCCGCCAAAGAGTACGAGGTGCTGTACATCGGCCACGCCCACATCGACATGAACTGGATGTGGGGCTGGCAGGAGACGGTGGCCGCCACCCTGTCCACCTTCCGCACCATCCTCAACCTGATGCAGGAATACCCCGGCTTTACCTTTGCCCAGTCGCAGGCCTCCGTGTACAAGATCGTGGAGGAATACGATCCCGACATGATGGAGGAGATCAAGGCGCGCATTGCCGAGGGCCGCTGGGAGGTCACCGCCAGTGCGTGGGTCGAAACCGACAAAAACATGCCGGACACCGAAAGCCTGATCCGCCACATCAAGGTCACCCGTGATTATCTGCACAAGGTGTGGGGCATCGCGCCGGACTCCGTCAAGGTGGATTTCTCCCCCGACACCTTCGGCCACAACGCCTGCGTGCCGGAGATCAACACTTTCGGCAGCGTGCCGTACTACTACCACTGCCGCGGGCAGAAAGAGGATTATGTACTGTACCGTTACCGCGCACCCTCCGGCGCCGAGGTGCTGATGTACGGTGAGCCGTACTGGTACAACAGCGCCGTCAATCCGGACAACGGCACCGGCGTGTTCAGGCTGGAGGAGATGAACGCCGGTCTCAAGACCTCGCTGGTGGTCTACGGCGTGGGCGACCACGGCGGCGGCCCCACCCGCCGCGACGTGGAGACCGTTCTGGAAATGCAGACCTGGCCCGTGTGGCCCACGCTGCGCTTCGGCACTCTGCACGAGTACTTTGCAAAGGCTGAGGCCGTGCGCGAAAAGCTGCCCGTCCACACTGAGGAGCTCAACGGTATGCTCACCGGCTGCTACACCACC
>CAZYRD010000133.1:0-6995 GCA_964649475.1 uncultured Faecalibacterium sp. | reverse complement strand
AGCCGTTCCGGAAATCCGGAGCGGCTTTTTGCGCGTCAGTCTTTTTGGGAAAGCGCCGCTTCCCATTCGGCTGCGCGGAACCCCGGGATGACTGCATCCCCGGTGACAAGGACAGGGCGTTTGATCAGCATGCCGTCGCTTGCCAGCAGTGCAAACTGCTCATCCTCGCTCATGGCAGGCAGCCGATCCTTCAGCTGCAGCTCTTTGTAAAGCAGTCCGCTGGTGTTGAAAAAGCGCTTCAGCGGCAGGCCGCTGCGGGCGTGCCAGTCACGCAGCTCCGCTTCGGTGGGATTGTTCAGCTTGATATGACGGCTTTCAAAGGGGAGGTTCTGCTCCAGCAGCCATGCCTTTGCTTTCTGGCAGGTGGAGCAGGGCGGGTATTCAACAAACAGTGTCATAGGGCGGCTCCTTTCTGTTGGCAGCTTCAATTTTGTGCAGATTGCATAAAGCGTGGCGGAACTTCAGGGCGAGTTGACGGTGCTGTCGTCCCGGGTGATGCTGATGCCGAATAGTTTGCGGTATAAACGGCTGACGTAGTTGGGGTCGCTGTAACCAAACAGCTCTGCCGCGCGGTACAACGGCAGCTTTTCGCGGTGGATCAGCGTGTGGATGCGTTCCAGCTTGATGCGGTTGACAAAGGTCATCAGAGCAACGCCTTCGTGTCTGCGGAAAACGGTGCACAGATGCTCCGGCGTAATGCCCAGCTGCGCGGCGACCTCCTGCTGGCGGATGGGCTCGTTCAGATGGGCGAAAATATACTCCTTCGCCTTGCGTACATGGCGGCAGCTTCCGTCCGCCTGCGGCTGGTCGGGATGGCAGTTCAGCTCGGTGATCTCGGCCAGCAGCTGCAAAAACAGGCCCGCGCATTTCATTCCGCTGTCCGGCTGTGCGGTGTGGCACAGAATGATCTCGTCGATCAGCTGGCGGCAGTGTCTGGCGCGGGTGCTTTCTGCGGCCAGCAGCGGCAGAAACAGTGCGTTCTGTGCGGTTTCCGGCACGGAGTAAAACGGCACGGAAAAGCAGACCGTGCGGTGTTCGTGATACCTGTCGGCTGCGGTGTGCAGCGGTGAAAGAAACAGGTTGCCAAGGACATCCCCGGCGTTGATCTGCAGCGTGCGGCCGTTCTGCGTGCACTGCAGGCTGCCCTGTGAGATATAGGAGATCTCGATGCACTGTTCCATAACCGGGAGCGTGTTGTGATAGGCGGGGCTGCCGAACACATGGGCAAAGCGCAGCTGCGGCAGGCCGTTCAGGATAATGCTGCTCATGCCGGTCCCTCCTTTGCGGCAGAAATTCTGTATTTACCATAGCATGTCATCTTAATTTTGTCAAGAATTATGAAACCTGCCTCTTGCGGTTTGCACCCCGGCGGCGTACAATCAAAATGAAGCAACAATATGGAGGTGCCGTGCATGATCGAAAACTGTACTGTTGAACTGAAAAAAGAGCTGGGCCGCAGGCCTGCGGGTGAAAAGGCCATCGGCTGGTTTAAAATGCTTGGTGCGCAGAAGCTTGCGCCGGATGCCTCTGCCGGTGCGGTGCGTGCCGCTGCGGCACACGGGCTGTTTACGCTGCCGGGTGCGCATATTTACAAAAACGACCTCATCGTCGGCAGCCTGCGGCCGCTGTGGAAAGAGCTGGACGGTGCGCAGCGCGCACAGGCGCAGGCGTTTGTGGAGCGATATCCGGAGAGAAATTTTGGCACCAATGCCGACCATTTTGCGCCGGATTACCGCACGCTGGTGACCGTCGGCCTGAAAGGCCTGTTTGAACGTATTGAACTCTCACGGAAAACCCATGCCGATGAGCCGGAAAAGCTGGCGTTTCTGAACGAGATGCACACCGCGCTGCGGGGTCTGTACGGCATGATCGAAAACTATGCGGTGCTGGCGGAACAGCGTGCGCAGAGTGAAACCGGCCCCGCCGCCCAAAACGCGGCCTTCATCGCGCAGAACTGCCGTGCGCTTCTTGCGGGCGCGCCGCAGACCTTTGCACAGGGGCTGCAGCTTGTGTGGCTTACCCATCTGTGCTTTGTGTACGAGGGCCGCTACGCCATGGCGCTGGGGCGTATGGATCAATATCTGTATCCTCTTTACAAAAAAGATACGGAAAGCGGCCTGTTGTCGCCGGAAGAGGCGACCGCGCTGCTGGAAAACGTCTTTATCAAGCAGTACGAGCACACGGTTTTTCACGGCGGCGACGATGTGGTGAACATCTGCATCGGCGGCACGGCGCCGGACGGCAGCTGCGAGGTCAACGGTCTGAGCTGGTGTGTGCTGCATGCGGTGGGCAACTGCAATATTCCGGGGCCGAACCTCTCGGCGCGCATCTCCGCCGACACGCCGGATGATTTCTTTGACGAATGCCTCAAAACCATCGGCACCGGTCTGGGCTATCCCGCGCTGATGAACGACGCCATCAATATGCAGGCGCTGGCTAAGTACGGCTATGCCAAAGAGGATGTGCACGACTACTGCATGGTGGGCTGCATCGAGAACTTCATCACCGGCAAACAGCCCCCGTGGAGCGACGGCCGGTTCGACGCCCCGCGCTACTTTGAGTATCTGCTCAACCGCGGCAGCGGTGTGTTCAACAAGGAGTGCGGCATCGACACCGGTGCCCTGGAGGAGATCGACAGCATGGAGGAGCTGATGCGCCGGTTTGAGCGCCAGCTTGCCGCCGGTGTGGCCGGATACATGGAGAACTTCACCAAATACAACAGCCGGCCGGATCCGAAAGAGTATACCTCACCGTTCCTGTCCTGCTTTTGTCAGGACTGCATCGGCCGCGGCATGGATATCAACGCCGGCGGTACAGTCTACCCCTCCGTGCACGGCGTGGGCCTGATGGGCGTCGGCACCACGGCGGACTCGCTGGCCGCCATCGAGCGGGTGATCTTTGAGGAAAAAGCCGCCACACTGCAGGAGCTGCGGCAGGCGCTGGCGGATAATTTTGAAGGTCATGAAGCGCTGCACAAAAAGCTGCTTGCCGCGCCCAAGTACGGTAACGACGACTGGTTTGTGGACAAATACGCCGTCTGGTTCACCCGGTTTCTCTGCGCCGAATTCAACAAATACCGCACGCCGGACGGCGGCGGCATCTACGGCGCCATGGCGGCCAACACCAACAACATCGACGCCGGTCACATCATCGGCGCCACACCGGACGGCCGTCGGCAGGGCGAACCGCTCTCGGACGCCAGCTCGCCCACCTATGGTCGGGATACCCACGGCCCCACGGCCGCCATCAACAGCGTCACCAGACCGGACTACACCGCTGTGGCTTGCGGCTCGGTAGTCAACCAGAAATTCTCTCCCGAGATGTTCAATGACGAAAACCGTCCCCGTCTGGCGGCGCTGCTGCGGGTGTACTTTGCCAAGGGCGGGCAGGAGATGCAGATCAACGCCACCTCCCGCAAGGCGCTGAAGGACGCGATGGAGCATCCGGAAAAATACCCCAACATGGTGGTGCGCGTGTCCGGCTTCTCGGCGGTTTATATCAATCTGCGCAGAGAGGTCCAGCTGGACATCCTCAACCGCACCCAGCACGGGTGATTTTGTAACAGACCCGAACAGGGCCTGACCGGAATTTATAAAAAATAATTTAGAAACGGAGCAAAACGATCATGTGTAATACCTGTAAAACCGCCAAAGCCGCCGTCTTTATGGGGCCGGAGCTGCCCTTTGACGTGCGGGAGCTTCCCGTTACCGAAACGCCCGCCGGTTACGGCCGCTGCAGTCTGATCGCCAGCGGCGTATGCGGCACGGATGTGCATATCCACAGGGGTAAACTGGCCGCGCCGGCAAACACCGTCATCGGTCACGAGTTTGTGGGCCGCCTGGAGGATTGCGACCCCGCCGAAGCGCAAAAGTACGGCCTGCATGTGGGGGATAACGTCATTGCGGATATCGCCGTGCCCTGCGGTGAGTGCCCGCTGTGCCTTGCCGGGGACGACGCCAACTGCGTCAATATGCAGGTGACCAACGGCGGCAGCGTTGATGTTGCACCGTACCTGTACGGCGGTTATGCGCAGGTGAATTACACCCCGCTGACCAATCTGGTGCCCATTCCCGCGCAGCTGGATCCCGCCATGACCGCCACCTTTGCCTGTCCCGGCCCCACGGCCATCCATGCATTTGCGCTGGCGCGCCGTGCCAATATCGCGCTGGACGGCCTGAATGTCGCTGTGGTGCAGGGCCTTGGCCCCGTGGGATGCTTTGCGCTGCTGTATCTGAAAGCGCTGGGCGTCAAAAAGCTGTACGCCGTCACCGCCGTAAAGGAGCCTGCCCGCGAAGATCTGGCCCGCAGACTGGGCGCGGACGAGGTACTTGTGCTGGAAGAGCACGGCCCGCAGGCTGTGACGGAGCTGCTGCAGAAGGAAAACGGCGGCCTCGGCGTGGATCTTTGCTTTGAAGCCTCCGGCGCACCCGCCGCCGTGCCGCAGGGCATCGAGGTTCTGCGCAACCGCGGCGTCTACCTCATTCCCGGCCAGTATTCCAACAGCGGCGGCGTTTCCATCCAACCGCAGCTCATCACCTTCAAGGCGCTGCAGATCCTCGGCTCCTCCCAGTATTCCATGGCGGATGTGAAGGAGTACATCGCGTTCCTGTGCGCGCACCCCGAATGTCACGACACCATCCGCGCGCTGGGCAGCCGTTATCCCGTGGAGAAGGTCAACGAGGCCTTTGCCGATGCAAAAGCCGGTAAAAACATCAAAACGCTGCTGGTGAACGATATGACGGAAAAGAAAAGCGCGGTGCTGGTCCTGTTCGCGGGCCAAAGCAACATGCAGGGGCAGGCGGAAGCGCTGCTGGATGACGGTGCGGTGGAAAATGCTTTCGAGTACCGTCTGTTTGGCGACGCATATGTGCCGTTGAAAGACCCCGTCGGCGAGAATGTCTGTTACGACGGCACACAGGGCGCGGCCTTTTGCGAAGGGGATGATCCGCAGGCGTGGCTT
Organism: uncultured Faecalibacterium sp.; assembly: GCA_964649475.1. Lineage (GTDB taxonomy): Bacteria > Bacillota > Clostridia > Oscillospirales > Ruminococcaceae > UBA1762. The sequence goes on along the minus strand of CAZYRD010000133.1, from coordinate 2,035 downwards.
GCCCGGCATGCGCTGGGCAGCGCCTGCTACGGGCACAGCAGTATGGTTCCGGCGTTCTGCCGTGCATTCACCGCTGCGGCAAATTGCACAGTGCTGGCGGCACACGTTGCCAAGGGCAGCACACAGGCTGCCGAATGGCTGCCCGGAACCGGCGGCTATGCCGTGCTGCTGAAAAAAGCAAAAGCTGCATTGGCACTGGCTCAGCGGAAATATGCCGTACAAAGTGTGAGTCTTGTCTGGCTGCAGGGCGAAAGCGATGCCATTGCGGGCGTGGCGAAGGAGGCCTACAAAGCGCAGCTGAAAGAGCTGAACGCCGCACTGCAAAAAGAGCTTGGCCTGAAACATTTCGGCATCATCCGGGTGGGTTCTTTTACCGGAACGCCCCGGGATGCGGTCATCCAGACCGCGCAGGAAGAGCTTTGCGCGCAGCAGTCGGGGTTTGTCATGCTCACCCGTCTTACGGCAGAGCTGGAACGTGACCCGCAGTGGATGAACCCCTTTGTGGCCGGGCATTTTGGCGCAAAGGGCCTTGCGAAGTTGGGGGCAGCCGCCGGAAAAGCTCTGGCAGAACAGATGCAGAATAAACTATAAACAGTAATAATGAACCGCCCTTGCTTTTGCGTGTTTCCTCTGCAAAAATGGTTTTGAGGAAACATCGGACAGCGAGGGCGGCTTTATGAGTTTGTTTGACTTGTGCGATTCAGTGAAGGGCACAAAGCAAGAGAGAGGCTGCAGATCTGCAGCCTCTCCCGCACTTTATCCGGATTTGCCCGGTTTGTTTTCTGCAGGGACTTTTGCGGCGGGCAAAGAACCCGCATACCGCGAAGGCGCCGCGCCGTACGCCTGCCGGAACCGCCGCGAAAAATGGGGCAGATCGGAAAAGCCGGAGGAGTATGCCGCCTCCGCCACCGAAGCACCTTCTGTCAGCAGCTGAGCTGCGTGCTGCAGCCGCAGCCGGCACAGGTACTCCTGCGGGGAGACGCCGTACGCCTGCCGGAACAGCCGGAACAGGTGACTGCGGGATACCCCCGCATAGGTCGCAGCCTGTTCTACGGAGACGGCATAGGAATGGTTCTGCTGCAAAAATGTCTGTGCGACCTCGGCGGGCGAGCGCAGCGGTTTCGCTTTTTGGGCAAGCTCAAAAAAGGAGAAAAAACGGTAAAGCTCGCTTTGCCGTACAAACGGATTGGTCTCCTGTGTGTGGTGCTGCATCAGCCGCCGCACGCATTTTTCCATGGCGGAAAGGTCGGTGAACCGCAGGATCGGCCCGCCGCCCAGCATTTCCAGCATATCCGCCGCCTCGCTGCCGGAAAAACCCACCCAGCCGTAACTCCACGGGTCGGTTTTGTCGGCGATGTAAAATGTTACCTCGCCGGGACGGATCAGAAAAGCCTCACCGCCGTTTACGTTGTAACGTACGCCACCCGTTTCAAAATAGCCGCGGCCGCTCAGCACACAGTGCAGCAGATAATGGTCGCGTATGGCAGGGCCGTAGCCGTGCAGGGTCGCGCGGTTTTCAAGGCCGCAGTGGTTCAGTGTCAGCGCAGAGCCGCTCTCCGGCTGAAAAGGCGTACCGTAACGTTCCATGGCATCCTCCAAAGTTTTTTCTGGCAGAAGTATATCACACAAAAATTAAAAATGCAACATTTCGACAAGTCTGCACAACATTCCGCCGTGTTCTTTTCTCTGTTTTTTTGCTATGATAAAAAAGAAGACGGGCGCTGCGCTGCCCGCCGGGAAAAGAATGCAAAAAAGGAGAAAAGCTATGAAGATCACATTCATCGGCGCGGGCAGCACCGTATTTGCCCGCAATGTCATCGGCGACTGTATCCTTACTCCGGAGCTGGGCGAGTTTGACGTCTGCCTGTTCGATATCGACCCGCAGCGTCTGGATGATTCCTACCAGATCCTGACCAACATCAACAAGACCATGAACGGTCGTGCCAAAATCACTCAGACGCTGGACCGCGAGACCGCTTTCCGCGGCGCGGACTTCGTCATCAACGCCATTCAGGTCGGCGGCTATAAGCCCTGC
>CAZYRD010000132.1:0-7160 GCA_964649475.1 uncultured Faecalibacterium sp. | reverse complement strand
CCTCACCAGCAATCTGGGCAGTCAGTATATTCTGGAAGGTATCCGCGATGAGCAGATCACCGAAGACGCCCGCAGCGCAGTCATGTCGCTGCTGCGGCAGAGCTTCCGTCCGGAGTTCCTCAACCGTCTGGACGAGATCGTGTTCTACAAACCCCTTTCCAAAACGGAGATCGGCCGCGTTGTGGAGCTGATGCTTCGTGCGCTGGAGGAGCGTCTGGAGGAAAAACAGCTCCGACTGCATGTTACGGAAAAGGCGAAGGAGTGGATCGTGCAGGAAGGATACGACCCCGTTTACGGCGCCCGGCCGTTGCGCAGGTTTATCCAAAGCCGCCTGGAAACTCTGGTGGCCCGCAGTATTATCGCGGGGCAGCCGGTTCCCGGAGATACGCTTTGCGTTGAAGTGGAGAACGATGCCCTTGTTTTGAAATGTATGCAGGCATCTCCCGGCGACCGATGATGCAAAAATTGAATGACGGGCTGCCGTTATATCAGCGGCAGCCCGTTGTTGTGAGTTGAGACAAAAAGCTTGAAATGTCTGTATTTGGTGATATACTGATACAGGAAGTTTGTTTCTGTAAGGAAAGTTTTTTATGTTGAATTTCAAACCGATAACACTTCAGGATATGCCGGTTCTGCGCAACTGCTTTTGCCGCAATCCGGACCGGTTATGCGATGTCACCATCGGCGGCGAGTTCCTGTGGCGGGATTATTATCAGATCCGATGGGCCGAATATGCGGGCGCGCTGTGCCTGATGGCGCATTATCCGGAAGAGGATTTTATTGCGTTCAGTTATCCCCTCGGCGGAGATGAAGAAGCTGCGCTGCAAATGCTGGCAAAGTATGCAAAGCAGCGGGGGATCCCGCTGCTTTTCTGCCCCGCTTCTCAAACCGATGCCGCAAAAATCAAAGAGCGCTGGCCGGCCGCGGTCATTGAACCGCAGCGCCGTTGGTACGATTATCTGTATGCGGCGCAGGATCTGCGCGAACTGGCCGGAAGAAAATTCAGCGGTCAGCGCAACCACATCAATCGTTTTAGAAAAGAAAACCCCGACTGGCGATTTGAAACATTGAATGCAGAGAACCTGCCGCAGGTGAAAGGCTTTTTTGAACTGCTTTTGCAGCAGGAAGGAAAACAGTTTGCCGCTGTGGAAGAGGAGACCGCCAAAACGAGGGAAGTTCTGGATACCTGGCCTCTGTATGGTTTTGTCGGCGGCGTGCTGTTCGCAGGCGGGCAGGTGGCGGCATTTTCGATTTCAGAGACCTCCGGCGATACGCTTTACGTCCACATCGAAAAAGCCAGTCGCGCAGTTCACGGGGCTTATCCGATGATCGTGCAGCAAACGGCGATGGCGTTCACTCCCGGCAGAAACGGCGAGGTGCAGTGGATCAACCGAGAGGACGACGTGGGTGACGAGGGCCTGCGTACGGTCAAGCTTTCGTACCATCCGGCGGCGATAGTACCCAAGTATAAAATCATTGTTGCTCCCGAAATGCTGGAGTGACGATATAAAGGAGCGGCTTTATGTCTGTACCCGGTTATTTTTTAGGCGTTGACGGCGGTGGTACAAAAACAGAATTTGCATTGACGGACTGTAAAGGTCATCTGCTGGCGCGCTGCACGCTGAGCGGCTCCAATCCGCACGATCGGGGCATGGTTGCCGCCTGCGAAACGCTTTTGCAGGGAATGAATCAGGTTTGCGGCGCTGTTCCAAGGAGTGAAGTGTCGGTTTTTATCGGCGTTGCCGGCGCGACCGATCCGACGACTACGACGGCGCTGGCTGAGTTCCTGTCCGCACAGGGGTTTGCAAAGGCGGGCTTCGGCGGCGATTTTTATAACATTCTTTCTGCAGGTCTGGGCGAAGAGCCCGGGCTTATTGCCATTATGGGGACGGGCTGTGTTGTGTTTGGGCAGATGCCTGACGGCAACGGCGGAATGGAACTGCAGCGCACCGGTGGTTGGGGACATTTGCTGGATAACGGCGGCAGCGGCTGGCGTATTGGACGTGAAGCACTGTTTGCGGTGCTGTCGCATCACGACGGCAGCGGGCCGGAGACCGTGCTGACGGATTTGCTGCAGACAAAAACCGGACGCACTGCGCCGGAACTCATTCCGGAGATATACCGCAGCGACAAAAGCTATATTGCGGGTTTTGCGCCGCTTGTGTTTGCTGCGGCGCAGCAGGGCGATGCAGCGGCACAGAAAATTCTGGCAGACAACATGAAGGAACTGGCGCGTCTGCTGGCAAGCGCTCTGCACAAATTGCCGGTGGGCAGGGGATATCGTGCGGTGCTGGCAGGCGGTCTCACACACTGTGCACCGGTTTTGCTGCCGCTTTTGCGATCGGCGCTCGAGGAGTACGACGTAACGGAGCAGATGCTGCAGCTCTGTATATTGAAAGAGGTACCGGTTTACGGTGCGCTGCTGCGGGCCGGTCTGACCCGCACGGAAGAAAGTGAATTGCAGTTTATTGAAGGCTGACAGGCGCAGGAGGAAATGATGATGCTGAAGACAGAGATGCGGGATCCGAACACCATGCACATCGATACCGTTTCCACAGAGGAGATGGTAAATATGCTGCAGGCTGCCAACGAGGCTGCTGCGGCGGCGGTGGGCGAAGTTCGGGGTGAGATCGCCGCAGTGATCGATGCGGCGGCTGACCGTATGAGCAGAGGCGGCCGTCTGTTTTACATCGGCTGCGGTACCTCCGGCCGGCTGGGTGTGCTGGACGCCAGCGAGTGCCCGCCTACCTATGGAACGGAGCCGGGTATGGTGGTCGGTATCATCGCGGGCGGCGACGGCGCCCTGCGCAAAGCCAGCGAAGGCGCGGAGGATGACCCCGACCGCGGCGCTGCAGATATTTCCGCATACGACCTTACGCCCAATGATACCGTAGTAGGGCTTTCCGTTGCGGGCGGCGCGCGTTATGTGCTGAGTGCGCTGAAAGCTGCGCAGGAAAAAGGGTGTCTGACGGTTGGAATAACCTGCAACCGTGGCGGCGCTTTGGATGCGATGGCACAGCTTTCTATTTGTCCGGATACAGGCGCTGAACCGATCACGGGTTCCACGCGGATGAAGGCCGGTACAGCGCAGAAAATGATCCTGAACATGATCTCCACCGGAGTGATGGTGCGTTTGGGTAAGGTGATGGAAAATCTGATGGTCAATGTCCGTCCCACCAACATCAAGCTGAGAGACCGCTGCATCCGCATTGTGCGTGATCTGACCGGAGCAGAGGAAGATGAGATCGTTGCAGTGATGGATGCCTGCGGCTGGGATATTCGTTCGGCGGTCAGTGCGCTGAAATAATAAATAAAAAGAGCGGCGCTGCAAATCACAGTGCCGCTTTTCGGTTTGGAAATATGGTTCGGATGGAACGGATATGAAGGCGTTCGCGATGGATAAACACCGGCTGATACAGCTCCAGATCAAACCTGCGGGTGAACCATGGGTATTTGCACAAACCGGTGCAATAGGTGCTCAGTGCCAAGATAGAGTCCTTTTTTCACAGAATCAGGATGATTTGCGGTGGTAACGGTACAGAACGGCCTGACCCGGCGCGTACCAGTGCGGCAGTTCCAGTGAGGTTTCGGTGCGTACGACCTCGCCGTCATCAAACAGCAGACCGCTCATGGTGCGCCAGTGGTCGTCGCGGATCAGCTCCTGCGCCTCGGTGATTTCGCCGCGCAGTGTCAGAGAGAAGTTGATATCGGTGCGGGTGTCGTTGTTGACCACCAGAACATAGTTCCAGTCGTCCTCCGGATTGGTGAAATAACTCATGATCATCGGATGACCGCTGGGGGTCAGCTCGACCTCGTCGTCGCCGGTGAACAGGTCAAAACCGCCGAAGGCCTGTCCCATGTGCCAGACCTTTTTCAACTGAAGCTTTTCCATATAGGGCGCCAATGTACGGTGGAAAATGTTCTGTATATCGCTGATGTTATAGTAGCCCTGTGTTTTGCGGCCCAGCTGGTTGACGGGTGCGTTGCGGTAGTTGCTGTGCCAGATGTTCTGCTGGTACAGATAAAACCAGGAAAGCCCCTTGGCACCGCAGGCAAGCGCTGTATTGAACTGCCAACGGATATCATCCAGCGTGGGGTCCTGATATTTGAAATGGGGAACGCACAGCAGAATGGTCCAGAAGGGGACGTTGTTGCGCTGTGCCGCATCACCGTACAGCTTCAGATTGCGGAAGTACAGATTGACGCCCTCCAGGGTGCGGGTCATCTGGGTGTAACAGTCATAGCTGATATAACGCATGCCGGAATCCCGCAGGAAACCGTCCAGATAGTCCGGCCAGTTTTCAGCGCCGGCACGCTGTTCCATACCGGGAAACCAGGGCAGAAGGTTGGCGTAGGGCTCCCACTGCGGGGCAATTTCGCGTATCATGCGCAGTGCGCGGACATAATACGGATAATACTCGGCATCCGGTTCGTCGCCCATGTGAACACCCCAGATGGCGGGATGAGAACCCCAGTCCGCAACAACGGCGCGCAGCTCCGCGGCATAAGCTTCCTCGCCAAGGTCTTTCAGGCGGCGTGCCTGCGTGCGGCCGTCACACAAAATGATACGTACCCCGTTTTCATAGGCGCTGTCCAGCATGGCTGTAAAATGTGCCTTGTCCGTCACACCGTGCGTATAGCTGTGGCCCATGGTAAGGGTCATGCCCATTTCAGCCCAGTCTTTCGGTGCATCGGCAGGGGCTTCCTGTGCATCCAGTGTGCACCAGAAACCAAGTGGGAAACGATCCAATCCGGGATTTTTCATAAGAACGATCCTCCTTGCAGCATTTTTCTCTACTGTCAATATAGCAGGTATTTCAGGGCATTGCAAGGAAAATTTTCGTCTGTCCATTGACTTTGCGGGCCGAATAGTGCATAATTAAATAGAATAGATGTAGTATGCGTTTTTGTGTGTTTATCGATGCGAGCGCAGACGTCTGTGATGATGCAATATGTTTTTTTCGCCCAAACGGCGGAGAAGGGTACATATATGAAGGTGTATACCAAACACGGCGACATGGGAATGACCTCGCTTGCTTCCGGCATGCAGATTTTCAAATCGGATGAGCGTGTTGAAGCGATGGGTGACCTGGATGAGCTGACCAGCCAGATCGGACTGGCCAAGGTTCTCGTCCGGGATGATTTTCTGCGCGCCGGTTTGCAGCGTGTACAAAAAGCACTTACGGTCATCATGGCAAGCGTGGCGGACGGACGCACCCAGAAAAATGTATTGCCGGAAGAAGAGATCACGTTTTTGGAAGAAGAGATCGACCGCATGAACGACGCTATGCCGCAGCAGGCTGCGTTTGTGCTGCCGGGCGGAAACGAAGCGGGAGCCCGTATGGATGTTGCCCGTACCGTTGCCCGCCGTGCCGAGCGTGCGCTTGTGGTCGTTGCCCGTAAATACAATGTGCAGGAGCCGGTCAAGGCGTATATCAATCGCCTGTCCGACTATCTGTATACCGCTGCCCGCTGGGTGGAAAATGTGGATGCGGTGCCCGCTGCTGCATCCGTTCCCGCCGCAATGGCTGCCCCTGCCACGGTGGCGGCGGCTCCGGCACCGGTTCCCGTTTCTGCAGGAGGTTCTTCCGTTATGGATCAGACCAATGATGTTGTCAAAGAGGTGCTGCGCCAGCTTGGCGGGTATCGGCCGCTGGATCTTTCCCGCGCAAAGCGGCTGATCGAAGCGGTGGAGGCGGAGGCAGAGCGCCAGGGGAAAAAAGCTGTCATCGCCATCTGCAATGCCGAGGGTAACCCGATCGCCGTGCATGTAATGGACGGCGCTTTCCTCGTCAGCTACGAAGTGGCAGTCAAAAAAGCGTACACGTCCGTGGCGGTCAAGATGTCCACCATTGAACTGGCGAAGCTGGCTCAGCCGGGTCAGACCTTCTACGGTCTGGCCAATCTGGAAAAGATGGTCATCTTCGGCGGCGGCGTACCCTTGATGGAAAACGGCCGTATCATCGGCGGCCTGGGCATCAGTGGAGGCACCGGCGAGGAAGACCATGCTCTGTGCGAATACGCGCTTGGCGTTTTCGATTCAATCTGATTTCTTATAATAAACAAAGCCGTCCCGGTCCGGTACCGAGACGGCTTTATGAATTTAATACTGGTTTGAAGTAACGGTGCTGCAGAAAATTGTCAATAAGGAGAACATAAGTGGAAGCGCGTGAGCTGCTGAATGCCCTGCATGTTGCAGAGCGGTTGAAAGATACCACCCGTCATTGCTGTACCTCCGGCGGCCGGCACGAAAGTGTGGCGGAACACAGCTGGCGTGCAGCGCTGATGGCGTGCTGGCTGAAAGAGGAATTTCCGCAGGCGGATATGGATAAGGTTGTGCGCATGTGCCTGATCCATGATCTGGGAGAGGCGTTTACCGGAGATATTCCAATTTTTGAAAAGAAGATGGAGGACGAGGCGGCGGAAGAAAAACTGCTGTACCGCTGGGTGGAGTCGCTGCCGGAACCGTTTGCGAGAGAGATGCGCGAACTGTACGGGGAAATGGCGGAGCGCAGTACACTGGAAGCGAAAATTTATAAAGCGATCGACAATCTCGAGGCCGTCGTTCAGCACAACGAATCCGATATTTCTACTTGGATCCCCCACGAATATGAGCTGAATCTGGTCTACGGCAATGATAAAGTGGCGTTTTCGGGTTATTTGCAGCAGCTTAGGGATGAGATCCGCAACGATACCGTGCAAAAGATCGCAGAGGAAAAGGAATCGCAGAAATAAAGAGTTATTTTCAAAAAAGAATTGCATTCAATGAAATACGCCTTGCCTGCCGCAGCAGACAAGGCGCGTTGATTTATTCGGCAAGCAGGAGCTCTGCGATCTGGATGGCGTTGGTTGCGGCACCCTTGCGCACCTGATCACCACAGCACCAGATGTTGACGCCGCAGGGATCGGTCAGGTCGGGACGGATGCGGCCAACGAAAACAATGTCCTGATCGCTGGTGTCCAGCGGCATCGGATATTGCTTTGCCGCAAGGTCATCCACCAGCCGGCAGCCGGGCGCGGCCGCAATGGCGGCACGAACAGCGTCCACGGTGACGGGCTGCGCGGTGCGCACCAGAACGGAGATGGAGTGGCTGCGCACTACGGGCACACGGATGCAGGTGCAGCTGACGGTCAGTTCGGGCAGATGCATGATCTTGCGG
>CAZYRD010000131.1:0-7185 GCA_964649475.1 uncultured Faecalibacterium sp. | reverse complement strand
GAATAGCACAAACCCCACTTTCGCGTAAAGGAAAGCGGGGTTTTTCTACAGCCTGGATCCTGCATACATTTGTGTGCAGGATTTTTTCTTGTTGCCGGGTTTGAATCATTCATAAGATCGTTCTGTCTGTAAAAAGTGAGAATATGATGCGATTGCATTTGACTTGTACCGAGAAATTGATGCGGGAAAAAGCATTGAATGAGGAATTCGACTCTTAGGCCGTATACGTTAAGTTCGGGGAATGCGAGAACGTGTTCTTTTCGGAAAATTGTAACGAAGAAACATATTTCGATATAGCAGGCTGCAGAAAATTCATGTAACGACCTCTTTGGTACTGCAGGCGATTGAGGAAGGCCGCTTTGGTCTCGACAGCACCTTGGAAGCGTTTTTTGAAAATGTTCCGGAAGATAAAAAGACGATAACGATCCGCCATCTTCTGACACATACCTTCGGCATTGTGCGGCATCCGTATAAATATCCGGAGCATGATCCGCTGGCGCCGGAGATACTTTCCGCTCCTTTGGCGTATAAAACGGGAAGCAGCTATATTTATTCCTGTTCCGGAATGGTGCTGCTCGGCTTTATTTTGGAAAAAGTATACGGTGCTTCTCTGGAAGAGCTTTTTGAAAAACGTTTGAAAAAGCCGCTGCAGTATGAAAGAAGCCGGTTCAATATTCGCGGTGATGAGAAAAATGCTGCTGTTTGCTGCCGTTCGGAGAGTGCGGAAGGCTTGTCATCGCCCTGGGATGACGAAAATATTCGCGTTTTGCAGAGTTCGGCGGGATCGGACGGACAATTTTTTTACGCTTGCCGATATAAAGAAGTTTGTAAAAGCCGTGTTGGATAAAGATGAAAGACCGTACTCTGAAAATGTGTCTGCGGTTGCGGAAGCGGTGCATTCGCCGGCTTGTGCCGGTGAATCGAGAGGATCGGGGTGGCTGTATGTGGATGAAAAATATGCCCGGGCGGGAGAGCTTTTTCCAAAAGGCAGTTTTGGCCACTGCGGTCATACGGGGCAGAGCATATTTTTTGACCGGGAGAAGGGGTCGTGCGTTGCGATTCTGACTAATGCTACCCGTTTTTTAAGCAGACGATCCGGCTTCAGGGACTATAATTATAATGTGATATATGAGATGCGCAGAGATATTCACCACGAGATCCTGAAAGATCTGTCAGCACAGGGCCTGCTGTGACGCGGGTGGGTGGAATCCACTGTGAGGGGATATGAAAATGGTATCTGTCCGGCGGTAGGATGCGCGGTGAATTTTTTCTTGTGCTTTTGCCGCCCCTGTGCTATGATAGTATGCGAAATACAGTCAATTGGGGTGCAAAAACATGGAAAGTGTTGTGTATATTATCGGTCAGGCTCTTGGAATTGTCGCGATCGCGCTGGGTTTTCTCTCCTATCAGATGAAGACGAGAGAAAGCCTTGTGTTTGCGCAGTTTGCAACGGCGATCTGCTTTGTGCTGCATTATCTGATGATCGGCGCCTATTCCGGCATGGCCTTGAATATCATCTCGGTCATTCGCAATTTTACATATTATCAGCTGGGCAAAAAAGGCAGTGTGGCAAAGGTCTGGGCCATTATCTTTTCGGTGGTTATGGGCATCATGGGCATTCTGTCGTGGCAGAACATCTATTCCATTTTTGTGGTGCTCGGTCTGATCATCAATTCCTACTGCATGTCCTTTTCCAATCCGCAGAGCATCCGCAAGAGCATTCTTGTCACGTCTCCGCTGGTGCTGATCTACGATATTCTCGTGCTTTCCATCGGCGGTGCGGTGTACGAGTCCATCGCAATCATCTCTGCTGTGATCGGCATTGTCCGGACGCATAAGGCGAAAAAGGCGGCGTAAACAGCCGGGGTGAAACGATGCAAAGATATCCGATAACCGACACGGATAAGAAAATGCTCGAGCTTGCTTTGGAAGTGCTGGCTCAAAATTTTGACGACGGCGTGTACAACCACACGGTCGGCTGTGCACTTTTGTGCAAAAACGGCAATATTTATAAAGGGGTAAACTGTGATGGAATTCACGGTTCCTGTGCGGAATACATCACGATGGGAATTGCCGTATCCGCGGGAGAAAGAGCGTTCGATACCATTGTGGCGGTTCATGAAAAGCACCTGAACTGCGTTATCCCTCCGTGCGGAAACTGCAGGCAGATGCTGTTTGAGTACTGCCCGGACATCAAAGTGATCGTCAATGACGAGAACGGACAGCTGATCAAGGTGAGTGCACGGGATCTGCTGCCCTTTGCCTGGCAGCCGGTGCTGTGCTGAACTGTAAAAAGGCACAATCACTCGATACAAAGCTTGCGTTAAATTAAAAATCTCCGGACCGCATATTGCGCGATCCGGAGATTTTTTGTTGGGTGTTTTTAAGTGCGGCAGGTAAAAGCGTCGTCAGGGCTCGGCGTCCACCAGCGTGACGCTCATCAGACCGACCACGACCTCCTGCGAAAGGGTCTCCAGCGTAATGGAAGCCAGCCTTTTGCCGGGCTGCAGCTGATAGCCCAGTGCTACGGCACGGCAGTTTTCGCCAAGCTGCACGGTGACGGGCGGCGTTTTCGGCAGGCAGAAAGCGTCGGATTCGTAGCTGTAATCGTTGACGGTGTCCTGTCCCTTTTCGGTGGGGCGGCCGCTGTACGGCGCCAGCTGCCAGTAGTTGTCCGGATTGACAAGCTCCAGCTCATCCTGCGTGCCGTCCGCGTAGCTGAAACGAAGGACTGCGTTGGCGATGCCGATCTGCATGGGATTGGTGGAGCCGCAGACAAGCACTTCGGCGGCGCGGGCGCTGCGGTTGACCGGGACGGTGACCGCAGCGGGCCAGTTGGGGTACAGAGAAGTGAAGGCGATATTTTTGCTTTCACTGCCGATGAGGAACGGCACGCCCTGCGGGGTAACGACCTTTTCGCCCGCGCAGTTCAGCCGGATCTCGGGAAGCGGCAGTGCCCAGTGGGCAAAGGTCCACGGGCTGAAGCCGTCCGAGCCGATGGAAAGATGGACGTGGTCGCGGGGGACATGATAATCCTGCCGGTAGATCGCCGTGACATCATCGGTGAGTACGTCGGCAAGCGGCAGCGTTGTAAAGCTGCCACCGTCGGTCTGCGGCTGCGTGCGGGCCTGCTGTTCCAGCCTCGCTGCGGTGGCGGAGATCTCCAGCCGGACGATCTGCCAGTATGTAATAGTCTGATATACACACCGGGCAAACACCATGTGGGCGCCGTCCATGTCGGTGCGCAGGTTCAGCACGGCGGTGCCGTCGGTGACAGTGCTCCGCGACAGGATCTGCTGCGGATCATATACAGCGGTGACGCCGGTGCAGGGCAGAGAGACCGCGTCACCCGGCGCACAGGCGATGTCCAGCGGGTCGGTGGACGGCAGCGCATCCGCCAGCGTGATCTCCAGTTCGCCGGAGGCGACACCGGAGAGCATCAGCTGGAGAAACTGACCGCCGAAAGAGGGCAGAAGCCGCCATTCGGCCGCGCCGCGGACAGCAGTGATGCCGGAGAGTCCGACAGGGATGCGGACAATGACGTCGGCGGTCTGCGGAAGTGTAAACCGATAGCAAAGCCGATTGCCGTCACGCCGGAAACTGCTGCAAAAATAGCTTGTGGCAATGGTGGCGTGATCCCAGTCCGCGGGGTACTGCGGGCAAAGCTCGACTTTGTTGTTGGGATAGTCCGGCCGGTAGCCGTGTAGGCCGCAGACAACGGCGCGCGCCAGCAGGGATGCTGTTTCCGATGAGATGGCGCTGGGCTTGGCGCCGCTGGGGGAGTCCGGGTCGACCGGCTGGTGGAAGCCGTAGGAGCGCAGAGAGCCTGTGAGAAGCTCGCAGCCGTCCTGTGTAAAACCGGCCTTGAAACAGGCATAGGCCTGCTGCAGACATTCGCCGGGCGTTTTTTTGCGTACAGACCAGATGGACGGCACCCAGTTGGACATCCAGATCATACGGCCGCCGGTGGGCTCCTGCACGTTTTCCAGCGCCCAGCGGGGATAATCCAGACACATGGCGGCCTCAAACGGGTCGGTCAGGTCCATGTCCACCGGCATAAAACTGTTGTACAGCCATGCGGAACGGTGGGCACGTTCGTGGCCGCCTTTTTCCACGTACATGGCGGGATAACCAGCGTCCTTCAGCCACAGCTTTTCAAAAAAGCCGCGGCGGATCAGCTCAAGGCGCTGCCGGTGGCGTGCGGCGCAGGCTTCGTCGCCTGCGGCAGCGGCCAGCTCCATGGCGGCCGTATGGGCGCGGTAGGCGTAGCAGGTCTCCTCGCAGCTGCCGCCGCCGTTGTACCACACGCTGTCGGTGGGCCAGGTGTTGATATAGCTTTCGTACAGGCCGTCGTTGTCCGGGTCAAAGCATTCGTCCTGCCAGAGCGTGTGGTACTCCAGCGCGGTACGCAGCAGCCCGGCAAGACGGCTGTCGTTGGTCATGCGCCATGCAAAAATGGCCTGATCGAAAAACTGGCTCTGCATGTTGTACATGAACTGATGCTGACCCACATGGCCGATGCCGTAGAAACGGGAGCTTTCCGCCGCTTCGGTGTGGCGCAGCGCGGGATCGCTTGCGCCGCCGGTGCGCACGTCCGTTTTGTTGATGTAACCGCAGTAATATTCCACCTCGGTAAGCACCCGGTCGAACCAGCCGCCCAGCGCATTGCCGAAACGGTTGCACCAGCCGAGGTAGGGGGCGTTCCAGGCCTGATTGGAATGTACGGTGTACTGGCCGTACCATGCACCATCGATCTCGGCAGAAATGGCGGCCATCTGTGCGTCAAGATAGGGGTCGGGCGTACAGCTGTCAAAGATGCCGGCCAGCTGTTCGTGGCGGCGCAGGGCAGAAGCATACAGTGCGGCGCACTCGCCCGGTACGGTACGGGCGACGGCGATATAGGCGGGCTCGCCGCCAAGCTGCAGCGTTCCGCCGACGGAGCAGTCCTGCCGTATGGCGGCGGACTGGCTGCAGCGCAGATGCACGGCACTTTCGCCGGCGATGCTGCGCTGAACGCTGCCGCCCTGTGCGCCCAGTCCGCTGACGAAGGTTCCCTCCATGCCGCCGTCGGTACGAAGGGTGAAAACGCCGTCGCCGCAGGTCAGACGGTTGCCCGCATACCATTCTGCGGGCGTGTCGGCACAGCCGATGGCCTCGGGGTCGTCCGGGGTCAGGTTCCAGTGGCACTCCTCAAAGGTGTAAAGGCCGCCGTAGCTCCAATGGAGCTCAACGGCAGAAGCCGCCTCGGCACGCAGAACAAAGCCCTCGGTGTCTTCCGGCACGCCTGCGGCGAGGGTGACGGCGCAGGGCAGAGCGGGGTCCTGAATGTACCACTCCGTCAGATTGGCGCGGTAGCGAAAACGGATGGAGCTGCACTCGTCCAGATACCGTGGGCCGCTTTCCGTTTGTACGCGGAACCGCAGCGTACCAAGCAGCGTGCCGTAACGGATCAGCCGCAGCAGCGGGCGGTCGCCGGAAAGCAGTGTGGTGGGGGTGTTGGCACAGAAGAGCGGACGGTTGCAGATGCCGGGCAGATCAACGCCCACAAAAGCCTTGTCCTCGGGAAAGTAACGGGTCACAGCACTCATGTGAAAAAATCTCCTTTCGGCGGGGTGCTTTGTCTAAGCTTAGAATAGCGGCTTTGCGAGGAAAAGTCAATCGGTTTGGAAGAATAAAAAGACCGCCCGCGGAGGCTGTCTGCGGACGGTGGATAGTTTGTGGGGCAAAAAGAACAGCGTGCGGCCGTTATTTTGCAGCGGAATCGGAAGCTTTATGCAGCTTGTACATTTCCTCAGCGGCAAAACGGGCCTTGGTCACCACGT
Source organism: uncultured Faecalibacterium sp. (assembly GCA_964649475.1). GTDB lineage: Bacteria > Bacillota > Clostridia > Oscillospirales > Ruminococcaceae > UBA1762. Next base: position 1,363 of record CAZYRD010000131.1, on the reverse strand, counting down.
CCTTTTCTTTGGGGAAACAATAGTACAGCCGTTCCTTGGTGCCAATGCCGATCACGTCGCCGATCCGGTACCAGAAAAAGTCGGCGTTCAGGCTGTAACAGGAGGTGCTTGCCTGATGGTACTGCAGCTTTCCGTCGCAGCCGGTCAGGGTAAAGCCGGTGCTGTCATGGACGAGCGTGCCTTCGCCCGCCATGTACAATGCTTTGTGGTCGGCAAGAATGCCGATATCCACCTGCAGTTCCATGCGGTAGCTGCCGGCAAGAAGCTCCTGCCGGGTGCATTCGCGCTGCCAGTTGAACCAGTCGGGAATGTGGGGAAATTCGGTTTCGCCGGTCAGGGCGCGCATGCGACCAAGGGTGGTCAGCTCGTACTGCTTGCCGCAGTTATGGCAGGTCAGCAGTGTGCCCTTGCCTTCCGTCTGGCTTTCGGCATTGCAGGCGGGGCAGCGGTACAGGATACGGTTCAGACCGTCCGCGCGGAATTTTTCGCGGATCTCCACCTTTCTTTCGTACTGCGAGGCAAAGGCGTCGAAGGAGAAGGTCTCGTCCAGCCGCCGGTCCATCTCCTCCACCGAAAGTGAAGCGATCTCCTCTTGGGTAAACAGGCAGGTGACTTTGGCGCTGACCTTTGTTTTGCGCAGCTGCAGATTGTTGTACAGCGGGTCGCGCAGGTAGGCGCCGTCGGTGATAACGGTCACCACAGGCACGTTCAGCTTTTTGATCAGCGTGCCCAGATGGCGCGGCAGCGTGGCGGCACAGCCGTCAAAGGAATAGCCGGCCTCCGGGAACATCAGCACACTGGTGTTGTTTTTGCGCAGCATGTGCAGCATGTCCATTACCAGCGAAAGGTCGGTGACGAACTTCTGCGTGGGAAAACAGCCGATCAGCTTCATCAGCCATTTTTTGCCCACAAGACCGTCCGTGGTGCACACGATGCCGAACGGCTTTGGCCAGAAGATGCAAAAGGCGATCTTGAGATCAATGAAGCTGGAATGGTTCATCAGAATCAGATACGGGCCGTCACCGGCTTCTTCCATGCGGTGTTTGGTAAAGGTGAAGCGGGTGGCCCGCAGATCCGGCAGCGAGAGGATGCGGATCAGCCCGCCGATGGGCAGCCAGGGCCTGCCGGGGCGTTCATGCTTCGGTGGCTGAATGGCAAGCGCTTTTTCAATGGGAATGCGTTTGGTCTTGATCTTCATGGTATCCTCACTGGTTCATAATTTGGTCACAGTTTATTTTACCCGATTTGCTCCGATATGGCAATAGTCAATATTTCCGGAACCACCGGAACGCCGGGAAATGGTCATTTGCACAAAAAACAGGGCGGATTTTTGGTGGTGCCGTCCGGAAAAAGGCTTGTTCTT
>CAZYRD010000130.1:0-7213 GCA_964649475.1 uncultured Faecalibacterium sp. | reverse complement strand
GCCCGCCGGGGCAAGAAGGTTTCTATCCATCTGTTCGGACAGGAAATCAACCCGGAGACTTATGCTATCTGTAAAGCAGATATGCTTCTGAAAGGTGAAGGTGAACAGGCTGAACATATCAGTTATGGCTCTACGCTTTCCATGGATGGTAATGCCTCCCGGCAGTTTGATTTTATGCTTTCTAATCCGCCTTACGGTAAGAGTTGGAAGACCGATGCCGAAAAGATGGGTGGTAAAAAAGAAATTCTGGACAGCCGTTTCAATGCCTATCTTGAAGGCGGCGAACAGCTCACCATGATTCCAAGAGTCAGTGACGGTCAGTTGTTGTTCCTGCTGAACAATGTGGCCAAGATGAAAAAAGACTCTCCTCTTGGTAGCCGCATTGCTGAAGTACATAACGGCTCATCCATTTTTACCGGTGATGCAGGTAGTGGCGAAAGTAATGCCAGACGCTATTTAATCGAGAACGACCTGGTAGAGGCTATTATCGCTGTGCCGGAGAATATGTTCTATAACACTGGCCTTGGTACTTTTATCTGGGTTCTGACTAACAAGAAAGAAGATCGTCGTAAAGGTAAGATCCAGTTGATTGATGCCACCGCAATGAAATCTGCGCTCCGCAAGAACATGGGCAAGAAAAACTGCGAATTTACCCCGGAAATCCGCAAGGAAATCGTGCGTATTTTCCTTGCTATGGAAGAAAGCGAAGTCAGCATGATTCTCAATAATGAGGATTTTGCTTATTGGACTGTGACTGTTGAGCGGCCTTTGCGGTTGCGTGTGTGTCCCGATAGAGAAATTCCGACCGCTACTTTTAAGAAAGCAGATGAATACGCATCTGTTGTGGCTGCTATTACCAAGGTAGCAGAAACTGCCCCTCTGGACAGTTGGGATGCTTTTGCAAAAGCTACTAAGCTGAAAGCTGCCGCACTGAAGAAGATCCGCCCCTTTATCACCGAAAAAGACCCTGCCGCCCAGCCTGTGGATGGAGAGGCCGATGCCGACCTTCGTGATACAGAGAATATCCCCTTCACCTATGAGGGCGGCATTCCTGCATTCATTCAGAACGAAGTTCTGCCTTATGCTCCTGATGCATGGGTTGATGAGAAAAAGACTTTGATTGGCTATGAAATCAGTTTTACAAAGTATTTCTATAAACCTGTCGAACTACGCAAAATGAGTGATATTCTGGAAAGTTTGACCGCTCTGGAAAAAGAGGCTGACGGTATGCTGTCAGAGGTTGTGGGAGGTATTCTGTGATGCAGCGATATTCAGAATACACAACTGCGCCAGCAACATGGTTAGGAGATTTGCCTTCACATTGGGATGTCAAAAAAATCGGCTCCCTGTTTTCCGAACGAAGAACCAAAGTATCCGATAAAGATTACCCACCGCTGTCTGTTGCCAGAATCGGAGTAGTTCCTCAATTGGCAACCGCGGTGAAGACAGATGCCGGAGACAATAGAAAACTGGTATGTGCTGGTGATTTCGTGATTAACAGCCGTTCCGACAGAAAAGGTTCTTGTGGTGTTTCCGAACTGGATGGTTCCGTTTCTCTTATCAATATAGTTCTTACTCCCAGAGATCAGTGGAACAGTAGATATGTTCACTATTTGATGAGAAGCCAGCCGTTTTCAGAGGAATACTATCGAAACGGCAGAGGTATTGTTTCAGATTTATGGACTACGCGCTATAGCGAAATGAAATCTATACTCCTGCCTATCCCTCCTCACGATGAGCAAGATCAGATTGTTCGTTTTCTTGATTGGAAAGTATCGAGCATAAATAGACTGATTGCTACCAAGAAAAAACAAATAGCGTTATTGCGTGAACGTGAAGCTGTTCATGTCTCTCACGTTGTTGTTCGCGGGCTTAACGATACTGTCACTTCAAGGGATTCCGGCGTGGAATGGATTGGTGAAGTTCCGGCACACTGGGAAACAATGCGATGCAAATACTTGTTTAAAGAACGCGATGAGCGCTCTGAGGAAGGAAAAGAGCAGCACCTTTCTATGAGCCAGAAATATGGTCTTGTTCCTGACGATCAGCTTGATGAGCGTAGAATGCTGTCAGAATCATACAAGGGCGGAAAACTATGCTATCAAGACGATCTCGTGCTGAATCGTTTGAAAGCACATCTGGGTGTGTTCGCATTGGCTCCGCAGCTGGGTGTAATCAGTCCAGATTATACCGTTTTGATGCCTAACAAGAGCCAAATTGTACCTGCTTATGCGGAAACAGTACTAAAAAGCATTCGCTGCCGAGGCGAGCTGCGTGTTCGTGTCAGGGGCATCGTCGAGGGGTTTTGGCGGCTGTACACAGATGACTTTAATACTATTGTGTTGCCCGTACCGCCGTTGGATGAGCAAAGTGAGATTATGCGGTATATTGCTGAATACAGGAATGGTACAAAAGTATACTGTGACATTCTTTCACAGGAAGTTGCAGCGTTGCAGGAACTCAAAACGCGTATTGTTTTTGATGTAGTAACCGGGCAAATGGATGTCCGTAATATTGAAATCCCAGATTATGAATATGTGGATGAGGAACCAGATGCTGTGGACAGTGACGAAGAAGCCGAGGAACAGGAGGATGAATGATGGCTGTTGCTAAACAAAATGGAGATATTATTCCTTTTGTAAAGCAGAAGGATTACATTATGGTCAATAACGACCTCGGCGGCGGTTCGTTCGGAAAGACGGTTTTACTCCAAGATCCGTTCATTGACGAGCTGTTTGTTGCCAAGAAATATGAACCGGAGTATGATGAAATCAAGGAGCAATTCTACAAGAATTTCCTTGATGAAATCAAGATTCTTTACAAACTCAACCATAGAAATATCGTCCGTATTTATAACTATTACGCTTATGAAAACATTTTTACGGGCTATATCCTTATGGAATACATTGACGGTAAAAATATAGGTGACTTCATCAGTGATTACTTTGCGCCGTTGGAAGAAACCACTCTGGATGATGTTTTTCTGCAGCTTATTGATGCTTTTTGTTACATAGAAGCGCACGGAATCATTCACCGGGATATTCGGGAAGGAAACATTCTTATAGATAAGAGTGGAACTGTGAAAGTAATTGATTTTGGCATTGGTAAAATTACTTCAAAGGTGGATGGTGGCAATACAGACAGCCTTGTGGCGGATGTCAATCGTGCTATGTCTGACACTTTGCCACAGGAATATTATGATGGCATTTATACTAACCTTACAGATATGTTTTATCTGGCCGAACTGTTTGGCCGGTTAATCGATAATGCAGGAAGCTGTGATCGGACAGATTTTTCTTACAACGACATTCTGAATAAAATGAAGGAGAAAAAGCCTGAAAACCGCTTTGAAAGCTTTGCTGCCATACGGGAGGCTATCGGAAAGCACGATTTCCTTCATATGCAAATATCTGACGAAGACAGAAAAATATATCAAGATTTTACCAATTTGGTTTATGAGTCTTTGACTTCTTATATGGCTGAACCCCGATTCAACACTGATTGTGCGATTTTTGTTTCCAGACTGGAGAAAGCACTTACTACCAATCTGTTTGAAACGGTGATTCAACAGAATGCCGATGTAATCGGCAGCGTTGTTGACTGTGGCTATCGCTATAACAATAGAGTTAATATTCCAAACGAAACTGTCAGGAAATTTTTGGACTGGTTCCGTGCATCGACACCACAATCTCAGGCTCTTGTGCTGAATAATTTTATTGCTAAAATTTCTGATATTAAAGTTATAGAGCCAGAACCTGAATTGCCGTTCTGATTTTAGCAGAGAGGAGGAGTGGTATGTTTACAAACACCAAAGAAAGCGGCCTCGAATCCCTTATTGTAAAATGGCTTGTTGACCACAACGATTACGAAGAAGGTACCAATGCCGACTATAACAAAGAATATGCCATTGACGAAACCCGCTTGTTCCGATTCTTGCAGGACACGCAGCCGGATCAGATGGACAAGCTGGGCGTGTTCAAATCTGAGCAGAAAAAGCGTCAGTTCCTCAACCGTCTCCAGGGCGAACTTGCCAAGCGTGGTATCATAGATGTTCTGCGCAACGGCATCAAGGTGTACCCAGTAGACCTCATTATGTTTTATCTGACGCCGACCGAAAATAACGCAAAGGCACGCGTAATGTTTGAAAAGAACATTTTCAGCATTACCCGTCAGCTTCGCTATTCCCAGGACGCAGGCAAGCTGGCGCTGGATATGTGCCTGTTTATCAACGGTCTGCCTGTTGTCACCTTCGAATTGAAGAATCAGCTTACAAAGCAGAATGTGGACGATGCCGTTCAGCAGTACAAGGATGACCGTGATCCCCGTGAAGTATTGTTCTCCTTCAAACGTTGCATGGCGCATTTTGCTGTGGATGATGCCCGTATTAAGTTCTGCACCAAGCTGTCCGGCAAAGATAGCTGGTTCTTGCCTTTTGACAAGGGCTATAACGATGGAGCCGGCAATCCTCCGAACCCGGACGGTATTATGACTGACTACCTTTGGAAGAATATTCTCACCAAGGCAAAGCTGGCCCGTATTATCGAAAATTATGCCCAGGTTATTGAAGAAACCGACCCGGAAACCAAGAAAAAGTCCATCAAACAGGTATTCCCCAGATATCACCAGCTTGATGTTGTGGAAAGCCTTTTAGCGGATGTCAAGACAAATGGCATTGGCAAGAGATATCTGATTCAGCATAGTGCTGGCAGCGGCAAGTCCAATTCAATTGCATGGCTTGCCCATCAACTGATCGGCCTTGAAAAAGACGGTCATCCGATGATTGATTCAGTTATCGTTGTCACCGACCGCCGAATCCTGGACAAGCAGATTCGTGACACCATCAAGCAGTTTATGCAGGTGGCAAATACGGTGGCTTGGGCAGAACACGCAGCGGATCTTCGTAAAGCCATTGCAGGTGGAAAACGCATTATTGTTACCACGATTGAAAAGTTCCCGTACATCGTGCCGGAAATCGGCGCGGAGCATAAGGAAAACCGTTTTGCTATTATCATCGATGAGGCGCATTCCGGTCAGAGCGGGCGCAATTCTGCTCAGATGAACTTGGCTCTCTCCGGTCTTGCTTCTGATGACGAAATGGACAATGAGGACAAAATTAATGCCATGATGGAAGGGCGCAAATTGCTGATCAATGCCAGCTACTTTGCGTTTACCGCTACTCCGAAGAATAAGACCTTGGAAACCTTCGGTGTGGCATACCAGGATGGTGATGAAATCAACCATCGCCCGTTCCATGTGTATACTATGAAACAGGCTATTCAAGAGGGATTCATTCTTGATGTTCTGCAGCACTATACCACCATCGACAGCTTCTATAAGCTGATGAAAACAGTTGAGGATGACCCGATGTTCGATAAAAAGCGGGCACAGAAGAAACTCCGCTCCTTTGTCGAGAATAATGAGTACACCGTTGCCAAAAAGGCTGCAATGATGGTCGAGCATTTCCACGAACAGGTTATTGCAAAAGCAAAAATCGGTGGACAGGCTCGTGCAATGGTCGTTACGCAAAACATTCCCCGGTGTATCGAATACTACTATGCGATAACCAAGTGCCTTGCAGATAGGCATAGCCCGTATAAAGCAATCATTGCATTTTCCGATGAGCATAAATACCAAGGGCAGGAGCCGGCTCTCACATCTGCTGTAATGAACGGATTCCCGGATTCCAAGATTCCCGCTACTCTGAAGGCAGATCCGTACCGCATCCTTATCGTTGCGGATATGTATCAGACGGGTTTTGACGAGCCGTTGCTCCATACGATGTATGTAGATAAGACACTGTATGATATTAAGGCTGTGCAGACACTGTCCAGACTGAATCGTTGCCACCCGAAAAAGCATGATACCTTCGTTCTGGACTTCGCCAACAAGCCGGAAATCATCCAGGCATCCTTCTCAACATACTACCGCACCACGCTTCTGTCCGGCGAAACTGACCCCAACAAGCTGTACGATCTGATTGCCGTCATGGAAGATTACCAGGTCTATTCGCATGAACAAGCAGACCACCTCGTTAATCTGTATTTGGACGGAGCAGACAGAGATAAACTCGATCCGATTCTGGATACCTGCGCCGCCATTTACAAGCAGCTTGATACCGAGGATCAGATCAAGTTTAAGAGTTCTGCAAAGTCTTTTGTGCGTACATACGGCTTCTTGGGTGCGATTCTCCCGTATGGTAATGCAGAATGGGAAAAGCTGTCCATTTTCCTGAATCTGCTGATTCCGAAATTGCCATCTCCCCGTGAGGATGATTTGTCCCAGGGTATTTTGGAAACCATCGACCTTGAAAGTTATCGAAATGAAGCCCGCGAGGCTGTTTCCATCAAGTTAGAGGATGAGGATGCAGTTGTTGCTCCCGTGCCTGCTGGAAAGATGGGACATATCGTGCAGCCGGAAATGGATCTACTGTCTGTAATCCTGTCTGACTTCAATGATATGTTCGGCAACATCAACTGGAACGATGCTGATAATGTCCGTAGACAGATTCTTGAAATCCCTGCGATGGTATCCAAGGATGAGAAGTATCAGAATGCTATGCGCAACTCTGATGAGCAAAGTGCCCGTCTTGAAAGCGAACGGGCACTGCAACAGGTTATCTTTGCAATCATGGCTGATAATATGGAGCTATTCAAACAGTTCCAAGATAACCCGTCCTTCAAAAAGTGGCTCTCCGATTTGGTGTTCAACCTTACCTACAACAAGGAAGGCAAGCCGTATGAGGCACCTAATTCTGGCACCTATACGAAAGACAAAACCGAGCAGAAGAAATAAAAGGCTGTCTGACTCAAAGACGCAGGCTGCTATGCCTAATCAATGATAAAGCCGCTGGGCAAGTCGTGATGACTTGTCCAGCGGTTTTTATGAATTATTGATCACACCTGATCCAGTTTCGTGACATATTCAACATCACTCATGCCGCCTGCTAAATACTCCGACTTCAGTTCCTGAATATACGCCACCTGGCGGTGCCATTTCTCCTCGCTAATCGTCTCCCTCAACTTTCTGCTCTTCAGCCGGCCATACGCTCTTGTGTATTCACGGTAGGCAAAGTCCTTGCCGTTCTTCTCTCGCTCTTTTCTGTGGGCACCGACCTGACGGCAGGTACGGGTGGTCTCTCCCGGAGCTACCCGCTGACAATACACCGTGTCGTATGCGCCGATCGCCAAAAACCACTTGCCGCAGTTGTGGCACT
>CAZYRD010000129.1:4919-7391 GCA_964649475.1 uncultured Faecalibacterium sp. | reverse complement strand
CCCAGACCGCCCATCAGCAGAGCAGCCCAGAACACGCGGTCGCCCAGCAGGGTCTCGACCTGAACGCCGGTCTCGGGGTTCAGAACGGGGTTGCCGGCAGCGTCAACTTCCTTGCGCCAGATGATCATGGGCAGGATCATGCCGGGGAGCATACCGCCGATCATGGAGCCGACAGAACGCCAGGTGGACAGCTGAGCACGCTCACCGGGATCTTCGGTGACCAGAGACAGCATGGAGCCGTAGGGAACGTTGGCAACGGTGTAGGCAGCATCCCAGATGATGTAGCCCAGAATGAACAGCATAGCCTTCACAACGACGGGAGCGTTGGGGAAAGGCAGGAACACGGCAGCACCGGCAACCAGCAGACCGCAGGCACCGACAAAGATGTACTGCTTGAACTTACCGCGCTTATACTGATGCTTGTCGGCGTCGATCATGGAGCCGATCATCGGATCGTTAACGGCGTCCCAGATCTGGACGACCAGCAGCAGAGCGGACAGCAGACCGGTCTCCAGCATCATGTAAACCAGCCAGAAGGTCTGGACGGTGCCCTTCAGGGCGAAGGACATGTTGCAGCCGAAGTCGCCGGCGGCGTACGCGAGCTTATCGCGCATGCCAAACTTGGGATAGCCCTTGGCGTCAAGGGCAGGTTTCTTGGCCATGAGATTTCTCCTCCTTAAATTCCATGCAAAGTCCGGCCCTGTACCCACACAGAACCACACACTTCACCTTATTGTATATTATAATACAGAACCGGACAAAAAGGAGAGGGGCAAACCGCACATTTTGTGACACCCGTAATAAAATATTCACATTTTTCGCACAGCAAATTGACCAAAACGATTGTTTTATATCGCAAACATGTTATAATATATATAGAATTTTAACGAGGTGAGGCTTTTATGTATAAGCTTTGCGTTTCCGAACAATCCGCCCAGCGTCAGCGCGAACTGGAGGCCGGTCTGCTGGACCTGATGCAGGCCCGCCGGTATGAGGACATCACCGTAAGCGATCTGTGCGAACATCTCGGCATTCCCCGCAAGGCTTTCTACCGCTATTTTTCCGGCAAGGACGGCGCTTTGCACGCACTGCTGGACCACATTCTTCTGGAATACCCTCAGCTGGATTCTCCCACCAGCGATGCGGGCGTCCGCAGCAGCATGGAAACCTATTTCCGCTTCTGGAAGGACCAGAAGCCGCTGCTGGATGTGCTGGCACGCAACGAGCTGACCAGCCTGCTGATCGAGCGGTCGCTGATTCTGACCACCGTCGAAGGCAGCATCTCGGTGCGGCGCTCGCCCAACGACGATCCGCTCACCCACGAGCATATGATCGTATTTGCGCTGACCGGCCTGCTGTCGCTGGTGATCTCCTGGCACCGCAGCGGCTTTGAGGAGAGTATTCCCCGCATGGCGGCCAGCGCCCACCGTCTGCTGCTGCAGCCGCTGTTTTCCACCCGCAGAACCGAATGACCAACCTGCCCGCATTTGCCCGTATGCGCAAATGCGGGCATTCTTTTTTGTGGCAGTCTGTCACAAAAACCGCCGTTCTGTGCCTTACGGCGGGCGGGCAGGCAATGCTATAATATATTTGTATAAATATGCGGCAACGCGCTGCAAAGCGAAAAAAGGAGAAAAACATGGCTGAATTTGTTAAACTGGATCCATGCGCACTGAGTGAGCTGCGCACGATGGATGAGCGTCTGGTCTCCTACAACGTGGAGATGACCGAGGTCACCGGCGGCACCTTCTGGACCCGCTACACCGATGCACAGGTGGACGGCACCGAGGAGTTCCCCATGATCGGCGACTGGCGCGATATGGGCAAGCTGCAGAAATGGTACGAGCCCATTGACCTGTACAACCCCCGCCTGCGCAAGCTGGCCAAGGATCTGGGCACCGCATGGGTGCGCGTTTCCGGCACATGGGCCAACAAAACCTACTACGACCTTGAGGGCAAATACACCGACGGCACCATCCCCGAGGGCTTCCAGAATCTGCTGACCAAAGACCAGTGGATCGGCGTACTGGAGTTCGTCAAGCACATCGGCGGCAAGCTGCTGATCTCCGCCACCAACTGCCCCGGCGTCCACACCGCAGACGAGCCGTATCCGCTGGATATGGTGGCAAAGCTGTTTGCCTTCAGCACCGAGTACGGCGTACCCATCAGCGCTGCCGAGTTCACCAACGAGCCCAACATGATGGCGATGAGCGGCCTGCCCGTGGGCTACACCGCTGCGGATCACGCCCGCGACCATGACATCTTCGGCGCATGGCTGAAGGAAAACTATCCCGACTGCCTGTTTGTCGGCCCCTGCACCGTGGGTGATATCAACATCAACATGGGCGTTCAGGACAACGTGGGCGGCGGCATTGCCAGCGCCCTGCAGATGGTCACCACCGAGGAACTGCTAGGCGGCCAGAAGGTCAAAATGGACGTGTTCAGTTACCACTATTACAACGGCATCTCCGA
>CAZYRD010000129.1:0-4909 GCA_964649475.1 uncultured Faecalibacterium sp. | reverse complement strand
GACAGGTGCCTGACCGACGAGTATCTGGCGGTTGCCGGTGACTGTGCACGCCAGTACCTCGACCGCCGCGACCGTTACGTACCCGGTGGTCAGATGTGGGTGACCGAGAGCGGCGACGCCGGCTGCGGCGGCAACACCTGGGCCCCCACCTATCTGGATGTGCCCCGCACCCTGAACGAGCTGGGCGACTTCTCCACCGTCACCGACGGCATCATTTTCCACAACACGCTGGCTTCCTCCGCTTACGGCTTTTTGGAGCACGGCAGCTTTGTGCCCCGTCCCAACTACTTTGCCGTACTGCTGTGGAACCGCCTGATGGGCAGCACCGTGTACGCCACCGGCGAGCCCGTCCGCGAAGGCGCCCACGTGTACTGCCACTCCCGCAAGGACGGCAAGGACGGCTGCGTGTATCTGGTGATCAACAACTCCACCACCGACACCACCACCGTCACCCTTCCCAGGGATGCCGTACAGTATGTGCTGACCGGCGACGGCAAGCTGCGCAGCCGCGTGATGCTGCTGAACGGCAAGCCGCTGGTGCTTGGCGAAAACGACGAGCTGCCCTGCCTGTGCGGTGAACCCGTTGCCGCCGGCGACGTGGTGCTGCCCGCCGGTGCCTGCGCGTTCTTCGTGCTGTAAGCCAGTATTCCTCTGCATCCGGCGCGTCAATCGCACCCTTTCGCAAGTCTTTGCGGAGCTGCTGCAATCGTTTTGCGGCAGCTCCTTTTTTTACGGCAAAACACGGCTTTTCATTTGCATCCGGCGGCAAGTATGATATGATAGATACAGCAAAGCATTTTTCTGAAAAAAGGTGGTACCGTATGAGCGAAAAATGGAAACAGGCGATCGTCTACCAGATCTATCCCCGCTCCTTCTGCGATTCCGACGGAGACGGCACAGGCGATATTCCCGGCATCATCTCCAAACTGGATCATCTGCGCGATCTGGGCGTCAACACCATCTGGCTTTCGCCGGTGTACGCCAGCCCCAACGATGACAACGGCTACGATATTTCGGACTACCGCGCCATCCATCCGGATTTTGGCACCATGGAGGATTTTGAACGGCTGCTGGCGGAAGCAAAAGTCCGCGGCATCGAGGTCATCATGGATCTTGTCATCAACCACACCTCGGATGAGCACGAGTGGTTCCGCCGCGCGCTGGCAGGCGAGGAAAAGTACCGCAATTATTACGTCATCAAAAAAGGCAAAAACGGCGGCGTGCCCAACAACTGGGGAAATTTCTTTGCCGACTGCCCGTGGGCACCTTTCGGCGACCCTGCCAACGATGAGTGGTACCTGCATCTGTTCAGCAAAAAACAGCCGGATCTGAACTGGGAAAACTCCGAGGTTTACGATGAGATCAAGGAGATCCTGCGGTTCTGGCTTGAAAAAGGCGTGGCGGGCTTCCGCTGCGACGTCATCAACGTCATCCACAAAAACAGCTACGCTGACGGCAAAAAGCAGCTTGCACTGACCGGTATTGAGCATTATCACTCCACCGAGGGCTGCCATGAGATCCTGCGCGGGCTGCGCCGCGAGGTGCTGGACGCTTACGGCGCGTGGACCGTCGGCGAGACGGTGATGGTAGACCTGCAGCAGGCCAAAGACCTGTGCGACCCCGCCCGCCGCGAGCTGGACATGGTGTTCGCCTTTGAGCATATGGAGTGCGACCAGATCTACGTCAAGTGGTTCAAAACAAAATTCCGCCCCGTCAAACTGATGCGCTGCCTGACCAAATGGCAGACCGGCCTTGGCTGGAACAGCGTTTACTTTGAAAACCACGACCAGCCCCGCAGCGTTTCCCGCTTTGGCGACGACGGCAAATACCGTGTGGAGAGCGCCAAAATGCTGGGCGGGCTGCTGCTGAGCCTGCGCGGCACGACCTACATCTACGAGGGGCAGGAGATCGGCATGACCAACGGCGATTTCCGCAGCCTTGACGAGATCGCGGACATCGAAAGCCACAATGTGGACAAGATGGCCAAAGGGCTGGGCATTCTGAACCCGTGGCGGTGGGAGCTGATCCGCAAAACCAGCCGCGACAACGCCCGCACGCCCATGCAGTGGAACGCAGCCGCCGGTGCGGGCTTCACCACCGGCAAGCCGTGGCTGCAGATCAACAAAAACCACACCCGCATCAACGTGGAGGACGACCGCGTCAATCCGGACGGCGTCTTTGCCTTTTACCAAAAGGCCATCGCGCTGAAAAAAGGCAGCGAGGTGCTGCAGCAGGGCGATTTTACCCAGCGGTACGCCAAAGGCAAAATCTATATTTTCACGCGGGAATACGACGGCAAAAAGCTGACCGCCGTGTGCAGCTTTGCCGGCAAGCCGCTTTCTTTGCCGCTGCCGCTGAAGGGCAGTGTTGTGCTGGGCAGCTACGAAGGTGCCTCCGCAGGCGATGCGCTGCGTCCGTGGGAGTTCCGGCTGATCGAAGAAGCGTAAGCGAAAAAAGAAAGGATGCATCTGACAATGGATAAGACCACGAAACGCAACAAATACTGCTTTGGCATCGGCACCATCGGCCGCGACGCGGTGTATTCGCTGGTGAGCATGTATTTCATCACCTACCTCACCGAGGTGGTTGGCCTCTCCGATGCATATCTCGCCATCATCGGCGCACTGATGGTGGTTTTTCGTGTGTTTGACGCCCTGAACGACCCTGTGATGGGCACCATCGTGGACAACACCAAAACCCGCTGGGGCAAGTTCAAGCCATGGATCCTGTTCGGCATGCTGACCGCCGGTGTGCTGACGGTACTGATGTTCAGCGATCCTGGCCTGACCGGCGGCGGCTATGTGGCTTTTATCGCCGTTATTTACCTGCTGTGGGGCATGGCGTTCACCACCAATGACATCAGCTACTGGTCGCTGATGCCTGCCATCAGCAAGGACCAGAAGGTGCGCGAGGGCGTGGGCGCCGTGGCCCGCATCTGTGCCAGCGTCGGCATGTACGCAGTGGTCATTCTGTACACGCAGGTGCCCTCGCTGTTCGGACTTTCGCCCCGCAAGAGCTATTTCGTCTTTACACTCATCGTCGTGGCGCTGATGTGGTTCTTCCAGATCTTTACGCTGCTCGGCGTCAAAGAAGACCGCTCCGAGCTGGAAAAGCAGGAGCACACCTCACTGGGCGGCATGGTGAAGGCGCTGTTTAAAAACGACCAGCTGATGGTCGCGGCGGCTGCCATGGCGCTGTTTATGATCGGCTACTGCACCACCACCTCGTTCGGCATCTATTACTTCAAGTACGCCTACAAAAACGAGGGCACCTACATGGTGTTTGCCGCCGTGCTTGGCGTGGCGCAGCTGCTGGCGCTTTCCATCTTCCCCCAGTTCAGCAAAAAATTCACCCGCCGCCAGCTGTATACCGGCGCCACCATCGCCGTTGTCGTCGCTTACATCGTATTCTTCCTCAGCTTTGAAAAACTGCCGCTCATCATCCTTGCCGGCCTGTTCCTGTTCTTTGCGCAGGCGTTTATCCAGCTGCTGATGCTGCTGTTTCTTGCGGACGCGGTGGAATACGGCGAGTGGAAGCTGGGCAAGCGCAACGAGTCCGTCAGCTTTGCCGTACAGCCGTTCATCAACAAGCTGGGCGGTGCCGTCGGCACCGGCGTGGTGACGGTGACGCTGATCGTTTCCGGCATCAACGACGTTTCCAACCGGATCGCCGCGCTGGATCCCGTCGCCGATGCGGATGCCATCACTGGGCTGATCGACGGCGTCAGCGGTTCGCCCATCTGGATCATGAAGTTTGCCATGATGATCCTGCCGCTGATCTGCATCGTGGCGGGATACGTCCTGTATGCGAAGAAGTTCCGCATTGATGAGACGATGTACGCGCAGATCGTTGCGGATCTGGAAGCGAAAAATTGATAGTAATTTGTAGAAACTTGCAGTATTTTTACGAGGTGTAAAGCATGACCCCCATTGCACAAACCGTTTTTGACCGTTTTGAAATACGCAAAACCAAAAAGCAGAAGGCTGACTTCCGCGCATGGGCAGGCAGCTTTGCCACAGAGCACGGGTATGCCGTCAAAGAGGTGCGGGGCAGCCTGGGCGCGGTGAATCTGGTGATCGGGAATCCGGAGACCGCCGCCGTGGTTTTTACCGCGCACTACGACACCTGTGCCGTACTGCCGTTTCCCAACTTCATCACGCCGAAGGCCCCTCTCATCTATCTGATGTATCAGGTGCTGATCTCTCTTCTTCTGCTGGCGCCCGCATTTGTCGTTTACGGGCTGCTGCTGACCGTGACCGATCCGTACCTTGCCTACTGGGTCTTTTTGCTGTTGCTGTGGGGAAGCCTTTTGCTGATGATCGCCGGGCCTGCCAACAAACATACCGCCAACGACAACACCAGCGGCACCGTTGCCGTTTTGGAAACGATGGCAGCCATGCCGGAGGCGCTGCGCAAGAATGCTGCGTTTATCCTGTTTGATCTGGAGGAAGCCGGACTTCTGGGCTCTTCCGGATTTGCGGGCAAGCACAAAAAGGCCATGGCGCAAAAGCCTATCATCAATATGGACTGTGTTTCCGACGGAAGCCACATGCTGTTTGCCGTGCGCCGGAAAGCCCGCCCGCTGGCGGACACACTGCGCCGCTGCTATGCCGGGACGGAGGACATCACCGTTGAAGTGGCCACTCGTGGCTTTATCTACCCCTCCGACCAAAGCGCTTTCCCCTGCGGCGTGGGCGTCGCTGCGCTAAAACGCGGTGTTGCCGGCATTCTGTACATGGATCGGATCCACACAAAGCTGGATACGATATTTGAAGAACGCAATATCGCTTTTCTGGTCGATGGCGCCATTCAGCTGACACGGGAGCTTGCCGGAATGTGACAGCGCCGCTCCATTCAATCAAAACCACCAGTTGAACTGGTGGTTTGCACAAGCCCTGAAAGGGCATTG
>CAZYRD010000128.1:0-7482 GCA_964649475.1 uncultured Faecalibacterium sp. | reverse complement strand
TGCAGCGGAGGGCTCGTCAAACTCGCAGCGGATGTTTTCCGCCGTCCAGTGATGCACCTCAGCCTGATCCACGTTTTGGATATCCAGCATGGAGGTGGTGGCGTGGATGATATCACAGTCACGCCAGGTGATGTTGCAAATCTCTTCCGCGAGGGTCTCGGCGCCGATCTCCAGCGTACAGTTCCAGTCCGTCCACAGAACGCAGCGTTCGACGGTCAGACCGTCAAAAATATCAAAATTTTCGGGCAGATCAAAATCGCCGTAACCGTCAAAACCCTTGGCGCAGATGCTGTCGTCAAAGGTACGGATAAAACTGTCCGTAATGTGTACATTGCGGCAGTTGTGCATGTCGATACCGTCGGAGTTGTACCGCCAGTTGCCGATCAGCTTGACGCGGCGGATGGTAAGGTCTGTGCAGGCGACGGGGCGGATGTTGTAAACCAGCGAATCCCGCAGGATGATGCCGTCAATAAGCGCATTGCGGCAGTTTTCGAGCTGGATGAAATGTGTGCGTTCGGCGTTGTCGAGCGCCATGGATTTGTTGGTGCTGCCGTCGACGGAAACCTCCCAGAGGATCTTTTCCGTATTGCGGGAATTGTCCAGAATGCCGCGGCCAAGGATACGGATATTATCGGCGTTTCGGGCGATGATACCCTGGCAGTAGACAACGGCGCCTTCGGCGAGGTAAACGGTCTGGTTGGAGCGCAGCTCAAGAACACCGGTCTCATGTACGCCGGGAGCAAAATACAGCAGATTTTCAGCGGCGGGGTCGATATCGTATTCCGCGTGGGGATCGGCAAAAAGATGCAGCGCGTTGTGTGTGCCGTCAAGCTCCACGGTAAAATAAGCAGGACGGGGAAGTGTAAAGCGGATGACACCGTCCTGTATCTGCGGCTGAATGTTCAGAGAAAGGGGACGGACGGCCACTTTTTTGAAAGTGCGGTTCGGACGGACTTCGATATTCACCGGTGCATCCATGGAAAAGCTGCCGAAACAGGCTTCCTCCCGCTGGCTTACCGGACGCTGATATCCCGGCCAGCGGCGGTTGTACGGCATGGCGGAAACATAGGCGGTGTGCAGCGGCAGGGCTTCGCCGTTGATGAAAACGGAAAAAAGAGCGCTGGCTGTTTCACCCGCGGGCATCGGTGCGATGTATGTGCTCATGACAGATCCTCCCAAAAGCGTACTTCAAGATTGATTATATCGAATCTGACGTAAAAAGTAAATAAAAACGCCGCATGGAATAAAAAATTAGAAGCCTGCGACAAAAAATCCTTGCTATTTTGCTTTTCATCCGTTATAATATAAAAGCTATCTGCGGATATAGTTTATCGGTAAAACAACAGCTTCCCAAGCTGTGGTGGTGGGTTCGACTCCCATTATCCGCTCCAAAGCAAAAGGCTCACCGAAAGGTGGGCCTTTCGCTTTGGAACGATACTTGCGGCGGAGAAGCCAGCAAACTGCCGGAGAGGAAGAGGTTAAAATAAACCTGAGCGCAGTTTGTGCAGCAAGTGAAGCGCAGCGGAACTTGACTGCAATCGACCTCCCATTATCCGCTCCAAAGCAAAAGGCTCACCGAAAGGTGGGCCTTTCGCTTTGGAACGATACTTGCGGCGGAGAAGCCAGCAAACTGCCGGAGAGGAAGAGGTTAAAATAAACCTGAGCGCAGTTTGTGCAGCAAGTGAAGCGCAGCGGAACTTGACTGCAATCGACCTCCCATTATCCGCTCCAAAATGGACAATAAAACAATAGTTATAGAAAAATACTAGCATTTCCATTTGAGATTCTTGCTTGTGAAAATCAATCGAAGGTGCCAAACAACACATCCATTATTGTTTCGTATCGTTGTTTAAATAAAATTTTTGAGTTATCGCTTAATTCCTCATAATCGTGAGAGAAGTATTGCTTCAATGCTTTTATAGATATGATGTTAGCTTTGAAAGCCGCGTTGAAACACATGGGGATATTATCGTAATGTGCCATAATATCTGCATCCGAAACACATAACTCTTCAATATTCTCCGCGTAAGTACTGCTCCTATGATGCAAGATACATCCCAGTACTTTTTCTGCCTTATCGTTGGGATAATTCATTTCGGACAAAAGCTGTTCCGCGATAAATTGGCCGTTGATATGGTGATCTTTTCGAGAACCGCAATTAGCCATAAGGGCAATATCGTGCAGCATGGCCCCCAATTCGACAATTTCCGGATCAGCGCCGTATTTTTCAGCCAAATATAAAGCTTCTTTCACAACAAATGAAATGTGCTGTTCCCAAAAATCATAATGATCCGATGAGTTCGTTTTGTAAGTTTGATTGATAGTGAGAACATGGTCTTTGACTTGAGCGACTATATCCATAAATACTCCAATTCTGTTAATCATTGTAACAAATCGGTAAATCAAACCATCGAATAAACCGTCCAGTCCGTCACTTCAACGGCGGCATTGCGCAGGCAGATGCCGATTTTGCCGGTAGGCGTGCCAAGATGGACGAAGCTCTGTACCAGAAGATCGTCGGCATAAAGCTCGAACATGTTGCGGCGGTACAGCAGCCGCAGCCGGACGGTACGGCCAGCATCGATACCGCGCACCTCGGCGCAGCCTTCGCCGATGGTGTCGATGACCTGCCGGTGCATGTCATCTTTTTCTATGCGGATATTTTCGACAAAAGAATACCTCTTGTACGGATGACCGACTTCCAGTGTGACTGCCATCCCGCGGGAAAGCTCGTTATCCTCGCAGATTTCTTCCAGATAAATGCCGATGGACGCAGGACGCCAGTTTTGCGTGGCACAGTTGACCGTATCGTATGCGGGACTGGAAACAGCGGTGACGCAGCACTCTGCGACGATGCCGGTTTCAAGGTCGTGCTGCCCGTCCAGAAGAACAAGCATATCGCGGTCGTGCAGAACGCTGTGTCCCGGGGTACACACAGCGGCGGAAAAACCGCCATCCTTTGCGGCAAAACGCGTGGCGGTACCGCCGAAGCCGATGGCATTCGTGGGCTGCAGATCCGCAAAAATCAGCCGCTGGGCATCAGCAGAAACGGGTTTTGTCTCGCCTTTCAGGGCGTCGTTGCCGTGCCAGTAGCCCAGCCGGAGATGCCCCTTTTCATCAACGACAGCTTTGCGCATGGGCAGCAGCCAGACGTCGGTGAGGTCACCCGCCTGCGCGGCGTTGCTGATCAGCAGCTCGCCGTCTTTGCCGCGGGCGAGGGCTGCAAGGTTCTGGATAAACAGGCGGTCTTCCAGACGGTCGAAACCGCATAGGCGGAATGCATCTTTGTCCGGGGTAAAGGGGCCTTCCGGGCTGTCCGCGGTAAAGGTGTACAGGCTGTAGCCGTAATTGCCGGCATAGCCCACATACCCGCCGATAAAGTAGTATTTGCCGCCGATTTTTTCGACGCCGCCCACCTCAAGGCAGTTGATGCGGGGGATGTCACCCCAGTGGATGACGGGCGGCTGGCAGGTCTCCCAGTGGAGGCCGTCGGTGCTTTTGCGCAGACCCCATGCGGATCTCTGCTCCGGCAGAGGCGTCGCAACGGGATATCCGTAATAGATCCCGTCATCGTCACGGTAAACGTACATGTGGTCCCAGCGGCCGTTTGTATGGTACCACTTGCCGTCAGGGTGATCCTCGGCATAAAACCGCCAGTGCTCCATATCGTCACTGCGGTAAAAACGGAGCGTGTCGTTATCCCTGCGCTCCGGTTGGCTGGAGCTGCCGCAGTTCATGGCGATGCCGCGCTCCGTTTCGTAAATGTACATTTTATAGATGGCGTGTCCGTCGTTCAGCACGGTACCGACGCTTTTCCAATGCACGCCGTCGGCGGATTGCGCCAGCCACATGAAATCGTCCGGTGCATCCGGGGCGACTTTGTACATCGATACAAGATGGTATTTTCCGTTGTGCCACAGAACGGTGGGATCCCACATACAGCCGTTTTCCGGTTTGTAAAGCATTGCAGCGCACCTCCGTGTGTTGATGTAACCAGTATAACATACGGTGTGTGGAAATCACAACACCGGATCCTGCAAAATGGTTTGACATTCTTCGGCAGGCATTATACAATAATACATATCGAAAATATTATTGGAGTTGAAACTATGGCGTATCGCCTTTTGCAGCAGACGGGAGATTGTGTACGGGTCCCGCAGCTGGTGATGAAAAATCTGAATAACGGACGAGAGGATTACTTTCGCGTGGCACTGTATGTGATCAGTACCGGCGAAACGCAGCCGGAGGTGATCGCCGCAGATCTGAAGCTGAAAAATGTGACCGCGGCGATCAATGCCCTTGCGTTCTGGCAGGGTGCAGGTCTTCTGGAAGAAGTTCGCGAAGCGGATATTCCCGCCGAGGTGCTGAAAACGGCGAAACCGCGGCTTACAACGCGCGAGGTGCTGATGCATTCCGGCCAGAACCCGGAGATCGCGGTTTTGATGCAGGAGGCGCAGCGCATTTTCGGCGAAGTGATCAGCCAGAGCGGCTGCAGCATTCTGGCGTCCATGTACGTCAATGACGAAATGCAGCTGGACTATCTGCTTCTCGGTCTTGCCCATTTTGCGGCGCAGGGATTTACCTCCAAAAAGCTGGGGACGATCCAGCGCCGTATGCAGAACTGGCAGGCACAGGGCGTCACGACGCTTTCTTCGCTGGAGGAGTATCTTTCCACGCTGGAAAAACGGCGCGGCTATTACGAAGAGGTCGCACGGGTGGTCGGATGCCCGGCGGACAGCTTCAGCGCGCTGGAGCAGAGCAAGATCAATGTCTGGTACGAGAAATACCGTTACAACGAGGCCATGATCTCGCTGGCGTTCGGTATGGTCGGCGACGGCGAAAGTGAAAAGCGCAACGTCAAATATGTGAACGGTATTATCAAAAAGTGGTACGGCAGCGGGTACCGTCAGCCGCGCGATGTTCTTGCGGAACAGCAGGGCAGCAATGCCATACCGGCAGGCCGTCCGACGGCTGCGCCGCAGGGCGATCTTTTGCAGAAAAAGCGCGGTTTTGTGCCGAAGTTCAAGCTGGATGAGGATTGAGTCCCGGAAATTTCCGGTGAGGAAAGGGTAGAAGAATGGAGACGAAAGCAGCCTTGTACCGTGCGGCTTTCCGGCAGATAGAGGAGCGCCGCCTGCGTGCCGAGATGGACGCTGAGGACCGGCGCGAACAGTTGAAGCAGGCTGTGCCGGAATATGAAACGCTGCGTCTTGCCCTGCTGAATACGCAGATCGAACAGGCGCGGCGTGCGGCGCTGGGCGAACCGCAGCAGGAGGTCCGCGCCAAGGTGGAGGAGCTTGGCCGCAACATAGAAGCGGCCATCGCGTCCGCCGGATTTACCGCGCAGTCTTTACAGCCGCAGTACATCTGTACGCTTTGCGGCGATACCGGCCGCGCCGATGGTGTGCGCTGTCAGTGTGTGGAGCAGGAGATGCGTCGTCTGCGCCGCCAGCAGATCAACGATGAGTTTCCGCTGGACCTGAGCGATTTTGAGCATTTTACGCTGGACAAATATTCCTCCGAAGTGGAACCGGAGCTTGGAACCTCGCCGCGCGCCATCATGGCGCAGGTGCTGGAATACTGCAAGGCGTATGCCAATCATTTCAGACCCGGCGCAAAAAGCCTGCTTCTGATGGGCGACGCAGGCCTTGGCAAAACGCATCTTGCACTGGCGATGGCAAACCGTATTCTGGATGCGGGTTATGATGTGGTATATGTAAGCGCACAGCAAGCCTTTGCCGCTATGGATGCAAAAGAGGAAAGTGAAGCCTGGCTGGAAGCCATGCTGAATGCCGATCTGCTGATCCTTGATGATCTTGGAACAGAATATATCGTCCCGCACACCATCTCCATACTGTATCAGATCGTCAACACACGCATGTGCGCAAAACGGCCGACGATTTACACGACGAACATTGTGACGCAGCAGCTGATGAATACCCGCTACACAGAAAAGGTTGCAAGCCGCCTGCTGGGCGGCTGCGAGATCCTGCAGTTTTTTGGCGAGGATGTACGGCTGCAGGAGAATGAATGATGTGTGACGCAACATTGCTGCGGGGCGATCTTCATACCCATACCGATCTTTCGGACGGCAGCATTCCTATTGAAAAACTGCCCCGTATGGCTGCAGCCGCCGGGCTGAGCCACATTGCCGTGACCGATCATGACACCTTTCTTGCATACGATTACGCGCTTGCACATCCGCAGCAGAACGGAGTAACACTCATCCCGGGCATGGAGATCAGCGCATGGGACACGAAACGTGGCAGAAAGGTGCATGTTCTTTGCTATGCGCCTCGCCGTACCGAGGCGCTGGAACGGCATTTCAAGCGCATGGCCGAATCAAGAAATGCACAGCAGCGGGGCTCGATCGAAAAGCTTGTAAAGCTTTATCCCTTTATAGATGCCGGAGATGTGGAGGCTCTGGCTGCGAAAAGCGGTGTGCTGTTCAAAGGGCATATCATGCGTGTTCTGCGTGAATATGCGCTGACGGACACCATTTACGGCGACCTGTACCGTAAACTTCTTGGCAGAAACGGACTGTGTAAGGCGGGTGAAAGCTATCGCGAACCGGTGGAGAACATTCTGCGCTGGGCACACGAGGCCGGTGCGGTGGTGGTGATAGCACATCCCGGCGTGTACGATACCATGGAGCTGACCTGTGAACTTGCCCGTGCCGGACTGATCGACGGTGTGGAGGTCGACCATCCCGGAAATTCCGCCGAAGTGCGTGAACGGCTGCTGGCGCTTGCGCAGGAGTGCGGGCTTCTTATTACGGGCGGCACGGATTACCACAGCATGAACAGCGACAGGGTTTGTCCGGTGGGCGAATGCAGCACAAATTCCGTTCAGATGGAGAAACTGCTTGCTGTGATTGCACAGCGACAGAAAAATAATTAAGAGAAAACGGTCTGTTTTGCGATGTTTTGCTTGCAAAATAGACTGTTTTTTTTACCAGAAATCCTCATTTTTGGCAAAACGGAGAAAACGGCGAATAATGTCATTTGCAGGTTGAAACAAAACAGGGCGGCGTGATAAAATAAAACTGCGGTATTTCCGCGTGAACGGCTGCCGGATGCAGCCGGTGATATACACATGCAAAAGGGAGAATGTCTCATGACTTATCTGCGTAGCAACAAGGGTGTCTGCTCTGCAAGCACCGAGGTCACTCTGGACGAAAACAACAAGATCACCGAAGTTAAAGTGGTGGGCGGCTGCAACGGCAACCTGAAGGGTATCTGCTCTCTGCTGATCGGTATGGACGCTGAGGAAGCGATCCGCCGTATGGAAGGTCTGCGCTGCGGCAACAAGACCACCTCCTGCCCGGATCAGATTGCTCAGACTCTGAAAGAGGCTCTGGCCCAGTAAGCTTGCGCAAAACACAGCCCGGCCGAGACAGCGCTGTCTCAGCCGGGTTCTTATTTTATAAAAAACCGCGGTAAGTTTTCCGCGGTTTCAGATTGTAGAAAAACCCCACTTTCC
>CAZYRD010000127.1:0-7500 GCA_964649475.1 uncultured Faecalibacterium sp. | reverse complement strand
ATTTCTACCTCTTCGACATAGTCTTTTTGGAACCACTCGCCCAGCGAGTGGTTTTCGTAATACAAGAAATGGGGGGCTATTACAGCCCCCATTCTTTTACTCTTCTATCCATTCCGTACGAAACGGATACCCTTTTGAGGCATGGACAAAAGAACTCCGTATCCGCCTTTCTGATGCGCTGACAAGCTGCAAACACTGGGAACAGCAAATTCTAAACATCATTACCGATATACTTGAGCATTGGTGATAATAATAAGCAGCTCCCAAAAGACAGGCGATATTCCGGCGTGTCTTTTGGGAGCTTGGATTTGTCTGAACATTCTGTCCACGGGCACTCTGCACCGTGTTCGTCTTTACGCATTACTTGAAAAAACAAGCCATCTTCACGATCATACATTTTCATCGCTTGTGAACCATTTGCCCCAAAAGCATATCCTTTCTCATCCAGAGCATCTTCAATTACTCCAAATAATTCATAAAGTTCACAAGAGTTCTTGTCAAATGCCGTCATTGCCGCTTCTTGTATATTTGCAACTCAAACGAACAGACCTTCTGGCATAGTGTATACATCATGATCGGAGTCTTGTTCCTCATTTATTATTTATTGAACAACCATCATCCCCACGGAGCTGCTCCTTCTTGCCCGTAGCTGATTTTACAGCCACCCTGCCTTCTGCAGCGTATTTTTTCTTCTGCCGTGTTTTGAGAGCGCAGTCCCATAAGGGAAACAACAGACATCGGGGGGCAGTACCCCCCAATACCCAAAACAGAACTTTGGAACACTTTCCGCACAGTGGTCACTCAAGAAACGGATCTTTGCTCATTCCTTTTTATATATCAGGGCAGCGGTTCCAGCAGATGCACTTCCGCATCTTCGTCGCCGAACACCGTCCGGATGACGGTTTCCGCACCGGCGTCAAAGCGCAGCACCTCCGGTTCGGCGGTCTGGTTTGCGCCGTACTGGCCCAACAGGCCGCCCGCATGCTGGATGTAGGTGTTGCCGTCCATAACGGGCAGGCTTTGCGGCTTCTGGCACACAAGGTGCAGCATGCGGCAGGCCGAACGGTCGAATACGTTGCCGCAGATGGTGTAATTGCGGGCGGTGTTGACGTAGCTCCACCCTTTGACGTGGGCGGGGGTGTCTTTATTGTGCCGCTGCTGCCCCCAGCCATAGCCGGAGAGCCGCAGGATGTTGCCGCTCATCCCGACGCCGTCCATGATGCTATCGGCGTCATCGGCGGCGGTATCCAGAAAATATTCGATGGCGTAGACGCAGCGTTCCACCAGATTGTTGCGGTAGCAGACGTTTTTCATGCGGTAAACGCTTCCGTTTGTGGTGATCTGATGGGTGATGCCGGCGTCGTACATCTGATAGATATGGCAGTTTTCCACCAGATACCCGTCGCAGCCGCCGTAGATCTCCACACCGTTGCCAAAGCGGGTGACGGTGCCGCGGCCGCCCTGCGGGTAGTTGGGGTCGGTGCCGAAATAGTGCTGGATGGTGCCGCCCACCCAGCCGATCTCGCAGTTGGTGACGCGGAGGTTCTTCACGCAGGGGCCGCCCGCCGAGACCGCGTGTATACCGATGTACTTCATGCACAGATTGTCGATGTGCACGTTTTCGTTTTGGCCCACATAGAACATGCACGACCGGGGCGCGGCTTCGATGGCGGCGAACACGCTGCCGGGATTGCCCGCGCTGCAGCGCAGGTACAGGTCGCCCCTGGTCCCGGCCACCTCCGGCACGGGGAAGCTCTCCCCTTTCGACGGCACCGTGGTGAAGGTCTCTTCAAAATGCCAGTAGATGTCCAGCTCCTGCGTCATCTGCTCCGCCATGACGAAGGGACGGGACTCGTCCTCGCGGCAGACGAAGCGCCCGCCGACGTAGGACGGGATGTGCTTGCGGGAATGGCGCTCGCCGCCGTTGAACACCAGCACGCCCGCGTCCGGGATGGGCTTTACATACTTCCAGATGTGGTGCGCCGCATCGGCACAGGTCCACAGGGCGGGGTCGGCAAGATCCTCCTGCCAGCCGTAAAGCCGGGGCTTTTCGCCGGTGCCGCAGGCGCCGTAGCTGACGCCGGGGCGGGTATACACCCGGCCGCGGAACACATCTCCCCTGCGGAACAGCACGCCGTCCCCCGGCGCAAGCGGCGCAGCCGAGACTTTTTCCAGTGTTTTCCACGGCGTTTGCGGACTTTTGCCGTCGTTGGCGTCATCCCCCGAGGCCGCCACATAGTAGGCGGTGCCCGGAAAACACAGCCGGTCGGGTGCGTTCCGGATCGCCTGCTTTTTCGCTTCGGCAAGCGCATCGTAATGGCGCAGCAGCGCCTGTGCATCGGCATTCATGGCAAAAGCCCTCCCTTTTTTCAGTCTGCGGCGGGGTGATGACAGGACGAATGCAGGATGTCAGCAGCCCCCTCACCCGTACACACCCACAAAGCGCAGAGTGGGCGCGGTGCGGGAATCGGTGACGCGGATACGCACCGCCTGCGTACACACGCCGTCCAGCGGAACGATGCGCTTGTGGCCGATGACGGTGCCCTGCGCGGCGGGCTGCCACGCGTCGCCCGCCAAAACATCCACCGCAAAGCGCTCCACGCGCTGGCTGCAGCACAGCTGCTCCTGCAGCACCAGACGGCGCAGGCACTGCGGCTGCTGCCAGCGGATGACCAGCTGCGCCGTGCCGTCATCAGCGGCGGGCATATAGAAGCTTTCATCCTGCGTGCGGATGCACTCGATCCCGCAGCCCGCAGCGGCGGGCCCGGCCTCCAGCCCGGCGGTATCCAGCAGATTATCGCCGTAGCTTGCGCGCAGATAATCGCCCAGCTCCTGCAGACGGGCGACATCGTTTTTGTGGAAAAGCCCATCCCGCGTGGGCGGGATATTCAGCAGAAGCGTGGCGTTGCCGCCCACGGAGCGCTCGTAGATGCGGATCAGCTCCTGCAGCGGGCGCACTTTGTCATCCTCCGCCGCGTGCCAGAACCAGCCCGGGCGGATGGAGGTATCCACCTCAGCGGGGTACCAGATCAGCTCCGGCTCCTGCGCAAGCAGGGCGCGGCTGCCCAGATCCGCATCGGTGGCACGGATGGGCCGCAGGCGGAAGCTTTCGTCATCCGCCTGCTGGCTGGCCGAGGCGATCTTTTCGGTATCGGCGGTGCGGCGGGGCACCACGCTCCATTCGCTTTCGCGGGTGGCGCCTGCCTCGTTGCCGCACCAGCGGATATCCGGCCCGCACACGTGAATGCAGGCGTCCGGCTGCAGGGCGCGCACCACGGCGTAGTAGCGATACCAGTCGTAAACCAGCATTTTGCCGTTGGGGCCTTCGCCGCAGGCGCCGTCGAACCACACCGAGCAGATCTCGCCGTAGCCGGTGAGCAGCTCGGTGAGCTGGGCGACAAAATAATCATCGTAGGGCTTGCCTGTGCCGTACAGCGGCTGGTTGCGGTCCCACGGGGAGAGATACACGCCGAAGGCGATGCCCGCCTCGCGGCAGGCGGCGGAGACCTCCGCCACCACATCGCCGCGGCCGTTTTTCCACGGGCTGGCGGCAACGCTGTGCCGCGTGTGGCGGCTGGGCCACAAACAGAAACCGTCGTGGTGCTTGCAGGTCAAGATCAGTCCCTTCATACCGGCGGCGCACACCGCGCGCACCCACTGCCGCGCATCAAAGGCGGCGGGGTCAAACACGGAGGGGCTTTCGGTGCCGTCGCCCCATTCCCTGTCGGTAAAGGTGTTGACGGTGAAATGAACAAAGGCGTAGAATTCCATGCGCTGCAGCCGCAGCTGCCGCGCAGAGGGCTTCACCTGTACAAGGCGGGCGTCCAGTGCATCCATCACAAGTCTCCTCCGGCCTTCGGGCGTTTATTCAGATCTTCTCGAACCGGATGACGTTCCAGCTGAGGGCGGGCAGGCGCAGGATGGCCTTTTCGCCGTCGATGACGCCGCCGGGGCCGGCGGTGGGAACGACGTTGTCCGGGGCTTCCTCGGTATTGACGGCGTTGACGTCGTCGTGGTGCAGCAGGATGTGCCCGGCGATGCGCAGGTTGCCGAAGGCGTGCAGGTCGATATCCAGCACGGTATCCTCTTCCGCGTCGCGGTTGACGGCAAACACGGTGACGCTGCCGTCATCCTCCAGCGTGGCGGCAGCCTCGACGTAAGGCACGTCGGTGAACTCCTTACAGTCGTACTTGGGCGAGTCCACGATGGCGTTGAGCGCAGTGCCGCGGGCGTATTTTGCCATGTGCATAAAAGGCCAGTAGGTGGGCTGGGGCCAGGCGCCGCCGCCGTCACGGGTCATGATGGGGGCAATGACGTTGACCAGCTGGGCAAGGCAGGCGATCCTGACGCGGTCGGCGTGGCGCAGGAAGGTGATGAGGATGGCGCCGCACAGCAGGGCGTCCTCGAAATTGTAGATATCCTCCAGCAGAGGCAGGGCGCGGCCCCACTTGTCCCGCTTCCAGACCTCCTTGTCCTGTTCGGCGGAATGGTACCAGACGTTCCATTCGTCAAAGGAGAGGTTGAGGGTCTTTTTGGAGCGCTTTTTGCCCTTGACGGCGTCGCAGATGGCGACGACGGTGCGGATGAACTCCTCGATGTTCATCGTACCGGCAAGGAAGCTGGGGGTATCGCCGGTGGGATTTCCGAAATAGCGGTGCAGAGAGACGTAATCCACCTGCTCATAACATTCGTCCAGCATGGTCAGCTCCCAGTCGCCGAAGGTGGGCATGACTTCGTTGGAGGAGCCGCAGGCCACCAGCTCGATGGAGGGATCCACCCATTTCATCAGCTTGGCGGCCTCGCAAGCGGTACGGCCGTACTCATAGGCGGTCTTGTGGCCCATCTGCCAGGGGCCGTCCATCTCGTTGCCAAGGCACCACAGCTTGATGTTCAGCGGATCCTTTGCGCCGTTGGCGATACGCATATCGGAAAATCTGCTGCCGCCGGGATGGTTGGCATACTCCACGATATCACGGGCGGATTCGGGGCCGCGGGTGCCCAGATTGATGGCGTACATGGGCTCGGCACCGGCCTTTTTGCACCAGTCGCAGAACTCGTGCAGGCCGAACTCGTTGGTCTCGGTGGTGAACCACGCCAGATCCAGCCGTTTGGGGCGGTCGGAGCCGACGGAGTCCTCCCAGTTGAAGCCGGAGACAAAGTTGCCGCCGGGGTAGCGCACGGTGGAAACGCCCAGCTTCTTCACCAGCTCCAGCACGTCGGTACGCAGGCCGTTTTCGTCCGCGAGGGGATGGCCGGGCTCGTACAGGCCGCCGTAGACGGCACGGCCCAGATGCTCGACGAAGGAGCCGTACAGACGCGGGTCGATGCGGGCGATCCGGTAGGAACGGTCAAGGGTCAGTTTTGCTTTTTTCATGGGATACCTCCGTATGCTTTTGAAGTGCGGTACGTTTTTTGTTTGTCGATGGGGAAAGTCTTCTCAGCGGGTCAGGATCATATGGTGGCCCGCCGCCTTTGCAATTTGAACGGCGCGCTGTGCGGACATGCCCCCGCAGGGCAGCAGGTAGGTGGTCTGGTCCGCGCGCAGGCGCTGAAAGCCGCGCCCGTAATGCGCCAGCAGTGCCGGATCGTTCAGTTTTTTACGCACATTCTCATCCATGACGAAATCCGCCTTTCCTTCGGGCGCTCCGGTTGATTCCATTATAGCGTTTCTCTGTGGATACTTCCATCCCCTTTCTTCCGAAATGCTTGATTTTTTCTCCGGAAGCATGGTACAATCGCTGCAGTATCGGCAGGGAGGGTGCAAAGGGTGTTTCAGATCAACTACTGTGAGTACGACCGCTCCGGCGAGGACGAATTCCGCATTTACCGCCCCGGCGCATACGCCGCACTGCGCACCCGGAAGCCGTAGGGACGAAATTCCGCCCCGCCGCCTGAGAGTATTTCGGAGAGCGTTTTTCCGTCTGAAGATGCGCCCGACACACAAAAACGACCGCTTTGCAGCGGCCGTTTTTGTGTGTTATCTTGCGGGCAGGATGTTCACCTGCACGGTGAAGGACAGCCCCTGGCAGGAAACAGTCAGCGGGGTGCTGCCCGCGGCAAGGGCGGTGAAGGTGGCCTCGGGGCCGGCGGCGATGAGACTTTCGTCATAGCCGGAGAGGGTGACGCCCGCTTCCGGCTTGTACACCTCGAACCAGCTGCCGTCGTCGTAGACGCCGCAGCCGCGCACCTGCTTGACCTCTTTTTCGGCAAGGTACAGGGTGTATTCGGTGACCTGCGGGGTGAAGCGGACCAGCCTGCGGGTCTCCGGGTCACGGTCGGGGGTGTCCTCGGCGGGAACAAAGACGGGGAACTCCACCGTGTGGCCCTGCCAGTGGGCCACCGCACAGGTATAGCCCGGGCGCAGCGGCGTGCAGGTGAGGCCGTCGAACCGGACGATAGTGGGATCGTAGGCGGCGACAGAGACCTCGTCCGCGGGGCAGGTGCTGACGTTGTAGGCGGTGTCCAGCCACTTCAGATCCACGTCAAACGCACCCTGCGACACCTTGCGCACATAGTAGTGGGGTTTGGTGGTCAGATGGATGGGCCAGAGCTTTTCCGGCATGGGCCAGGCCTGTACCGGCCATGCGGCGGCGGGCTTGTCCGCATCAGAGAAGTCCGGCTCGTCCGTCAGTTCGATGACGGCTTTCTGGAAGCGGGTGCCCCAGTAGCCCCACTGGCTGCCGTAGGCGTAGGCAACGGCGACGGGGGCTTTCAGCGAAACATGCCGGTCCGGGCCGCCGGCGATGCCGCAGTTGTGGCATTTTTCGCCCACGTTGGTGCGCACCTCGCAGCTGCGGGTGAACGTCAGGCCGTCGTCGGATTCGTACACCGCAAGGCGGCTGTCAGTGGTAAAGCGCTTGTCGGTACACAGGATGAGGAATTTTTCCGCCTCGTCCACATAGATGACATCGCAGGAGTCGCAGCCGGTGCCCGGGCGGCGGATGGCGATGCCCCGCGGGGTGAGGGTGGCGGGCCAGTTGTCGCCGGCGGTCAGATCGGCGGTGGCGACGCGGGTCTGGCTGAAGCCGTTGCCCTCGCTGTCCTTCGAGGTCCAGGTGTAGTACATGTACAGGGTATCGCCCACGCGCACAAAGCTGGGCTCGCCGGCGCCCCAGTTCTGCCACGGCTCATCATAATAGATGATGGGCGCGGGCAGGCCCTGCCAGTGCAGGGTGGCGGGTTCGCCGTTGTCGTCTATCGTTTCACGCGTTTCGCCCCAGCCGGTGCCGGTCCACTTGTACCACGGGCCGTCCGGCCTGCGTGAGCGCGCCACAAAGGCGTTGTTGCACACGCCGCCGCCGTCCACGAAGATGGTGGAGGTATAGCCCATGTAATACCAGCCGTCAATTACGATGACCGCCGGGTCGCACACCGAGAACAGATCCATGGAATCCGGCGTGGGGTACATGACCACCTTTTCGTCCGTCCAGGTGGCACCGTCGTCGCCGGAGTGGCGGTAGGTGAACCAGTCGGCCTCCACACCGCAGCCGCCGGGAGAGG
>CAZYRD010000126.1:0-7554 GCA_964649475.1 uncultured Faecalibacterium sp. | reverse complement strand
CCGCAGAAGAGCATCATACTCGCCCCATTTGGCCAGCAGGTCCATGCGGATGCACAGACCGATAAACAGCCCGCTGGCGCCGATCTGCGTGCTGGGCGGCACAAGCGGCGCCGGGCCCATGGTCCGCACCACGGCGCGGGCCACCACGGGGATCTCCTCTTTTTCAAACAGCTCTGCCCAAAGCGCCGTATACTGGCAGGCTTCGCTGTAACGGTCGCCCATTTTCAGGCGGCCGTCCTCCCAATGCAGCACATCGGGGAAGAAGGGTTTGTCCAGAAAATCGCTGCCGTCGTTGACGGACATGGCGCCGCGCACCAGCCCGCGGATGCGCCGCCCTTCCGCCGCCCAGTCTTCGCGATGATACAGCTGCCCAAGACGGATGAGCATATACGCATACAAAGCGTTTGCCGCCGTGGAAATGGGTAGGGTATTCTGCGCATGGTTGGACTGCGACCAGTCCACAAACACAAAGGGCATGTCCTGCAGCAGGCCGCTTTCGCCAATGTAACGCATACTGCCTGCAACAAAATCCTCCACCCGTTTGCCGTGGGCCAGTGCCAGCTCCAGATCGCCGCTGCGCTCCACATACTCGACCAGCTCCAGCATCAGCCAGAACGACCATGTTGTAATGGCGGGCGCACCGGGCAGCTTGTTTGCGGGGTATACCTCCGGGAAGAAGCTGTTGGCCGCACCGACGCCGTCGCCGTAGGGCGCCAGCAGAAAGTTTTCCAGAAAGGCCTTCTCCACCGAAAGGTCGCCCCACAGCAGCGCCGCGGCACGGGCAGTCCAGAGCGAATCGCACAGCCAGCCGCCGCGCTCGCGTTCGGGACAGTCCATAAAGATATCCAGCGTGTTCAGCTGCAGGGTGCGGCGGGCGGCCTCGTACAGACGGTTGACGTCCTCATCCGAACAGTGGAAGCTGCCGCAGCCGTTGTCCGGGTAGAAAAACTCCCGCACATGGATATCCTGCACGCTGCAGTCGCCCACCGGGGTCTCGTCCTGCGTGCGGAAAATGAATTTCAGATGCCGCGCCATTGCAGGCTCCATTGAGAGGAACTCCGTCCGGCCTGCGGGCAGATACAGCCGCATGACCGGATTGGAACCGTCCATGACGCCGGCCTTGGTGTCGTATTCCTTGATGTACTCCAGATGGATCACGTCCAGCAGGCAGGGCTTTTCGCACACGGCGGTAAAGCCGATGAAGCCCAGCAGCGGCGTGCCAAAATCAAACACCGCACAGGGGCTTTCGCCACCGGCGGTCTCCGTAAAAGCCACGCCGTCCGCACGCCAGTCCGCACGGGCGGCAAGCGGTGCGTCCACCGTCTGCACATAATCATACAGCGGACGCTCGGTAAGCGTTTGGTAATAATCCGCATACAGACGTTCAAACCACAGCGGCGGAATTTTCACATTCCGGTCAATGCGGCAGCCGCGGGTCATGGTCAGCCGCGCACCGGTGTGTTTATTCAGCGCGGGCAGCGCCATGCGGCGGGGAAGCAGTACGGGCATGGCGGCAGTGCAGAGAGCCGCCTTCTGCCAGCACAGGCCGGGAACGGATGCCGCGCAGCCGGTACGCCACGCGGTGTAAGCCTCATCCAGATGGTAGACCTCCGTATTCTGGCGGCAATGTGAGATTTTTTCACTGTGCTCGTCCCGCTGCGTCAGCCGGAGGGCATCCCAGCTTTCGCCCGTGGCAACTACGACCTCGCCATCCAGAGGCAGCTCCGCCAGCAGCATGGAGCTTTCGCAGGTCTGGTCGTTGGAATATCCGCCAAGGCAGCCGACGCTGGCGGTGATCTCCACCGCAATGCAGTTGACGCCGCAGTGCAGGTACGGCAGCACATCCAGCACATCCACCCGCAGATGCCCGTGGGCGGTGCGGGCGGGGCCGTGCATGACAAAGCAGCCGTTGACGTACAGCCGGTAGACGCTGCGCGCCGTAATGTGCAGCCGGGCCGTCTGCGGCAGCTGCTGCAGCGTCACATCCCTGCGAAAGCCTGCCTGTACGTTAAGGGTATTCTCCAGTCCGGCCAGAAAAACCGGTTTCGCCTGCCGAAGCAGATCATTTTCCTGTACGCTCATGTTTCTTTCCATCCTTTTGCAATATGTTTTTCCGGCTGAGCGAGCCTTGTTATGCAAGCCTTTTACGCGAGAAAAGGCTTATTCTTCGCCGATCCAGGCAAAACGCGGCACCTCTCTGCCCCCGTGCAGTACAATTTCGTCCCACATGGCAGCCGGACGCACCCAAATTCCGCCTTCACCGTAAAGCGCCTGATACACCACCATGGGTTCCAGCGTTTCGGAATGGGAGGCCACATGCAGCAGGCGGTATTCCTTTCCCTTAAAGTGCCGGTAGCGCCCCGGCCGCAGCGTCAAGTTCTGTTCCATCGCATTTTTTCCTTTCTGTTGCGCAGACCGGTTTTGCCGGCCGCCTGCCATGCCTCGGTCGCGTGGTATATCTTACGTCGTATTGGTATAGAAATCCGGCACATCCCCCACAATGACCGTCTGGGCAAGGATCATATCGCTGATGACGGTCTGGCTGGTGTGATACCCCGCAGAAAAGGTCTCCACCACCACCGTCATGCGCAAAACCACGTTGTGCATGGTCTGGTTGAAGCCGGCCCCCTCCAGCGAGCTTAAAAAGGAGGATTCCACGTAGGAGGCCGGCTGGATGTAAAAGCTGACAAGCGGCCCGCGCCCGGCCAGAAAATTGGAACCGAGGACCGTGCCCAGCGGGATGCGCACCTTTTTCAGGCTCATGCGCTCCAGCGCGGCGTTGGCCGCCAGCGTCAGCCGTGCGGAGACATCGTTCGCCGCGGCGGAATTCAGCTCCACCGCCGTGACGGCGCCGGAGGCATCCCGCGTGACCTCGGTCAGCTGCTGCCAGCTGACAGGGTTGGCGGCAAGCTCCTCGTTGCAGGCCTGATTGATGGTGGTGACCGCCAGATACTTGGCCTGCACCAGCGCAAATTCCCGTATGACCGGACCAAAAGCCCTGTCCGCGCATGCCAGAAGAAGGGCGCAAAGCACCAGCACCACGCCGCCGCGCCGCAGCAGATGCTTTAACGTGCGGTACCGGCTTTTTGAGGGTAACTGCGGATTTTTTCGTTTCAGCCGCCACAGCGCAGTCCTGTTCCCCTGCGGCGCAAAAACGCCGCTCCGGCCGTTTCCCGTCATGGTGCATCGCCCCTTCCCTTCCGTCATTGTATGCGGCAGGAGCGCGGGTTAGAGGTATTACATGGCAAGAATGGCCGCCTGCAGTCCCTTTTGAATATCGTCAAGGCTCATGCCGGGCACGCCTTCCACAGCCTGCTGCGGCAAAAACGGCACGTGCACAAACGCCGCGCGCACCACTGTGCCTGCATAGTGGTGCAGCACAGTGTACAGCAGGTCATTGCAGACAAACGCGCCCGCAGAATAGGATACCTGTCCCGGCAGGCCGACATCCGCCACCGCCTGCGCCATAGCCCGCACCGGCAGAGTGGAAAAATACGCAGCAGGGCCGTCTGCCGCCACGGGGTCGTCCATCGGGCTGACGCCCGCGTTGTCCGCAATGCGGCCAAACCGCAGGTTGATGGCCACCAGCTCCGGCGTTATGGCGGCACGGCCGCCCGCCTGCCCGACGCAGAGAATTGCGTCCGGCTGCAGCACAGCCGCGGCGGCAAGCAGGGTCTTGCCCGCTTTACCGAATACGGTGGGCACCTGCAGCTTCGTCAGCTCCCATTCTCCTACGGTTTCCGGCAGACCCTTCACCGCCTCCCACGAGGGGTTGATGCTTTCGCCGCCGAAGGGGTCAAATCCGGTGATAAGCAGTTTTTTCATCTTTATCCTCACACCTCTGTTCGCCGTTTCACCCTGCCGGGCTCACACCGGCAGCAACCAAGCGCACCTTTTGCAAAAACAGCAGACAACCCAAACCGGCTGTCTGCTGTTTTACGTTTCTTTTACAGGGAAATAGTCTTGGAGATCACGCCCAGCTTGGGATCCATGGTTTTCTTCATGGCCAGAGCCTCGGGCATGCTGTAATCGATGATCGCATCGTCCTTGATGCCCACAACACGGTTGTAAGCGCCCATTTCCAGCAGCTCCACCGCACGGTAGCCCATCTGGCTGGCGGTGGTACGGTCACGCACGGAAGGACAGCCGCCGCGCTGTACGTGGCCCAGAATGGTGGCGCGGCTTTCGATGCCGGTGTTCTCTTCGATGTACTTGGCCAGTTCCTGCGCATGACCGATGCCTTCGGCCACAACAATGATGAAGTGCTTCTTGCCGGTACGCTGGGTCTTGACCATGCGGTCGATAACGTCCTTCTGCAGATCGTAAGGGATCTCGGGCACCAGGCACACCAGTGCGCCGGTGGCGATGCCCACGTTCATGGTCAGGTAGCCGGCACCGCGGCCCATCAGCTCGATGACGCTGCAGCGATCATGGGACTGGGTGGTATCACGCAGCTTGTCGATCATCTCCACCGCGGTGTTCATGGCGGTGTCGTAGCCGATGGTGTATTCGCTGCAGGCGATGTCGTTGTCGATGGTGCCGGGCAGACCAATGCAGGGAATGCCCTGCTTGGCCAGATCCATAGCGCCGCGGAAGGAGCCGTCGCCGCCGATAACGACCACTGCGTCAATGCCGAACTTACGGCAGGTATCGGCAGCCTTTTTCTGGCCGGCCTCGGTAGTGAAAGCCTTGCAGCGGGCGGTGTACAGCACGGTACCGCCGCGATGAATGATCTCGGAAACGCTGCGCATGTCCATTTCGCGGATCTCTTCGTTGATCAGACCGTTATAACCGCGTTCGATACCGACCATGCGGAAACCCTTGGCAATGCCGGTACGCACCACAGCACGGATAGCGGCATTCATGCCCGGGGCGTCGCCGCCGCTGGTAAGAACGCCGATGGTTTTGATCTCTGCCATTTTTACTTTTCCCCCTGAGAATCTATCTCTCTGTTTTCACAGCAATTATACAATGTGATTTGTGAACCAAATTCACTACCAGTATATCATTATACCGAATACGCACTGAAATTTCAAGCTTTTCGGCGAGAAAAGCCCGTGATTTCGCCGGATCTTGGCATGATCGTACCGTTTTTTATTTCAGCACAACGTTACCGCTGCCAAGCAGGTTTTCCAGCTCGCTGAGCAGCAGGTCGGCGGGCTCCACCCACAGGGTCTGCGGTGCGCGGGCATACTTGGCGCGATCGGTCAGGTACAGCATCACCGGCGTGGAACCGGCAAAAATACTCAGCAGATTTTTCACCCGTTCAAACACCTCACCGGACATATCCGGCAGCTTGAGATAGAGCGTCTGCTTCTTTTCAGCGGCGCGGTCGGCATCGCCCGGGCGGTAGGCATGCGCACCCACAACGGAATCCGCCAGCAGCTTGGCGGGTTCTTCCTCCTTGACGGAAACGCGGCCTTTCAGCACCACCACGGCGTTTTCGGCCACGGCCTCCATGGAAGCACGCAGCACCTTGGGGAACACGACCACCTCCATGCTGCCGGAGAGGTCTTCCACCGTCAAAAACGCCATCGTGGCATCGGATTTGGTGGTCAGGTAGCGGAACTTGACGATGATGCCCACCAGCGTCACGTCACAGCCATCCAGCTTGTGGCCCTCTTCACCGGTGATGGCGGCGATGGTGTGGGTGGCGGTCTTGTCGATCATGGGGCGGTAAGCATCCAGCGGATGACCGGAAAGGTACAGGCCGCTGATCTCCTTTTCCATCTGCAGGCGCTCCTGCGGGGTGTACTCGGCCACGTCGGGCATGACGAAATCCTCCGCCGCTGCGGGCTCGTCCTCCATGGCGCCGAACAGGCTGAGCTGGCCGTCCAGGTTGCGGCGGGACTCACTTTCCACGCTTTTCAGCATGCTTTCCAGCGCATTGACCATTTTGTGGCGGTTGGGTTCCAGCTCGTCAAAGGCACCCGCCCTGATAAAGCTTTCCACCGCACGGCGGTTGAGCTCGGTGCCGTGCAGACGCTTGCAGAAGTCATACAGCGAGGCAAAGGGCTTTTCGGCACGGGCGGCAATGGCGGACTCGATGAGATTGCGGCCCACGTTTTTCAGCGCCAGCAGGCCGAAGCGCAGATTCTGGCCTTCAACAGTAAAGCCCAGGCCGCTTCGGTTGATGTCCGGCGGCAGCACACGGATGCCAAGACGCTGGCATTCGGAGGTGTACTCGATGACCTTATCCGTATTGCCCAGCACGCTGGTAAGCAGCGCCGCCATGAACTGGCGGGTGTAGTGGCATTTGAGATACGCAGTCTGGTACGCCACAAAGGCATAGGCCGCCGCATGGGATTTGTTGAAGGCGTAGCTGGCAAAGCTGGACATATCATCGTAAATGGCGTTGGCAACGGCCTCCGGCACCCCGTTGTTGACGCAGCCGATGCAGGCATTGCCCGCCTCCGTGCTGCCGTAAACAAAGCGCTGACGCTCTTTTTCCATCACGTCATGCTTTTTCTTGCTCATGGCGCGGCGCACAAGATCCGCCTGCCCGTAGCTGTAGCCGGCAAGCTCGCGGCAGATCTGCATGACCTGCTCCTGATAGACGATGACGCCGTTGGTGACGTCCAGAATGGGACGCAGCTTTTCGGTGGAATAGCTGATGCGGGAGGGATCGTGCCGGTTGCGGATGTAGACGGGGATGGAATCCATGGGGCCGGGGCGGTACAGTGAGATAACGGCGATGAGATCTTCCACGTCGCGGGGCTTCAGGCCCATCAGCACCTGCCGCATACCGCCGCTTTCAAACTGGAAGGTGCCGCAGGTATCGCCTGCGGAAAGCATTTCGAAGGTGGCTTTGTCATCCACCGGGGCTTTTTCAATGGAGAAATCCGGCGCCTGCGTCTGCCTCACAAGGTTTTCCGCGTCGCGGATAACGGTGAGGGTGCGCAGGCCCAGAAAGTCCATCTTCAACAGACCCAGCTCCTCGATGGTGGTCATGGTGAACTGGGTGATGATCTGCCCGTCGGTGCAGGAAAGGGGCACGTACTCCTGCGCGGCCTCCGGCGTGATGACCACGCCCGCCGCATGGGTGGAGGAATGGCGCGGCATGCCCTCCACCTTGATGGACAGGTCGATCAGCTCCTTGACCTGCGGGTCGCTGTTGTACATGGAGGCCAGCTCCGGCGAGACCTTGAGCGCTTTTTCCAGCGTCATTTTCAGTTCCATGGGCACCAGCTTGGCAACCTTGTCCACCGCCTGATAGCTCATATCCAGCACGCGGCCCACGTCACGGATGGCAAGGCGCGCCGCCATGGTACCGAAGGTGATGATCTGCGCCACATGGTCCGCGCCGTATTTACGCACCACGTAGTCGATGACCTCCTGCCGGCGTTCGTAGCAGAAGTCGATATCGAAGTCCGGCATGCTGACGCGTTCCGGGTTGAGGAAGCGTTCAAACAGCAGGCTGTATTTCATGGGGTCGATGCCGGTGATGCCGATGCAGTACGCGGCAATGGAGCCGGCGCCGCTGCCGCGGCCCGGGCCGACGGGAATGCCCTTGCTGCGGGCATAATTGATGAAGTCAAAGACGATGAGGTAATA
>CAZYRD010000125.1:0-7559 GCA_964649475.1 uncultured Faecalibacterium sp. | reverse complement strand
AAGCCGTGAAATACAGCGGCTTGACATTTTTTGCGGCAGAAATTATATTGATATCGGACACCACAGACGATAGTAAAGGAGTTGTTTCGCAATGATGCAAAATGACCGCATGGATATCCGGATGATCGCTCTGGATCTGGACGGTACCCTGCTGGACAATAAAAAATATGTTTCCGCGCGCAACCGCCGCGTGCTGGCCGAAGCCGCAGCCGCCGGCGTGGCCGTGGTGCCCTGCAGCGGCCGTGCGCTGGACAGCGTCCCGGACGAGGTGCTGCGGCTGGAAGGCGTGCGTTATGTGGTCAGCTCCGGCGGCGGTGCGGCGTTTGATCTTTCCACCGGCGCGCAGCTGGTGCGCAATACGGTCCCGCCGCACATTGTGCAGGAGGTGCTGACGCTGGTGCGGCAGGCCGGCGCATGGGGCGAATGTTATACCGGCGCGCAGTCCTTCACGCCGGAAAAGGATATCCCCGTCATCCGCGATTTTATGTGCGACCGGGATTTTGTCTATCTTGCCCGGCAGCCGGTGGCGGATCTGTTGGCGTGGGCACGGGAAAATGCGGCGGAGGTCGTCAAGCTGAACCTGATGTTCCGGGAAGACGCCGTACGCACCGACGTGCAGCAGAAGCTTGCGGCGCGCAGCGATCTGCTGCTTTCCAGCGCCAGTCGTCACAATCTGGAGGTCAACGCCGTTACGGGCGGCAAGGGCGATGCGCTGTGCGCGCTGGGGGCGCTGCTGGGCATTGCTCCGCAGCAGATCATGGCCTGCGGCGATCAGCTCAACGATCTTTCCATGCTGCAGACGGTGGGGTTCCCGGTGGCTATGGGCAACGCCGTGCCCGAGATCAAAGCCGCCGCTGCGCATGTCACCCTCACCAACGAGGAGGACGGCGTTGCCGCTGCGGTGGAACGGTTTGTGCTGGGCCGGTGAGTTTTGACGGAGGAGCTTTGTTCACTTTTTCGACCCGTCAGCAGAGAACTGAAAGAACAAACGAAAAAACGCCGCTGCAGCTCGTGGACTGCGGCGGCGTTATGCGGTCAGAGGTCAGTTTGTCATACGCCTGCAACATTGCAGTTGCGCAGAATGACGGTGTAAAATTCCAGCGTTTCGCGGGGGACGGCGTCGGGCGCGTGCAGCGCAATGCTGTGCGCCTCCCGCAGAAGATCATAATCCAGACTGGGATAGCGGCGGTCCTTGCGGTTGGCCACCAGCGCGGCGCACACCTTGCGCAGACCCTGCTCGCTGGGCTTTTTGATGAATTTTTTCAGCGGTTTGTGAATGGGCGAGTACAGTGTGACGCTGCCTTTGATCCAGATGGCGATGCCCCAGGCGAAAAGTCCGACGATGGCGAACATATACATCCACAGCCAGAAGCGCGGCAGCGCGGCAACTGCTTCTTCCAGAAACATCAGCGGCACCAGCATAAACACCCAGCAGTAAATACAGCGGGCGATGCCCCAGATTTTGCAAAGCTTGACATTGCGCACCATTTTCTGAAATTCCGGTTCATTGAAGATCGACATGCTTTGTGTACCTCGTTATCTGCGGATTTTGGGCTCTCAAAGGAGACCGCTGTAAAAAAAGTATATCCCATTTCAGCTTTGGGGTCAACGGAAAAAGTGCCAAAACGGCGTGTTTGGCCTGC
This sequence comes from uncultured Faecalibacterium sp., assembly GCA_964649475.1. GTDB lineage: Bacteria > Bacillota > Clostridia > Oscillospirales > Ruminococcaceae > UBA1762. The sequence goes on along the minus strand of CAZYRD010000125.1, from coordinate 5,916 downwards.
GTTACAGCAAAAATTTACAAATCGCTCACAGCTTTTCGCCGGTGAGAAAGGGCAGCCGGTATTCCGCGCCGCAGGGCTGCGGGCTGCGCAGGCACAGTGCGTGCAGGTCGCCTGCGGCCGCCTCACAGCGGGCGGCTTCGGCCGCTGCACCGCCAAGGCGCTCCAGCGCGGCAAGCGACGGGCTGACGGGGATGGGGCTGTTTTCGGCAACGGCGGAAAGCACGGTACGGCCCGCGGCGCTGGCGCCCAGCACCCGCAGATAGGGAACGCCGGCGGCGGTACAGGCGGCGGCAAGAGCGTCACCGGTACCGCAGGGCACGCTGCCGTTGGCATCCGCAGAGACGGTATTGGCCTGCCAGTTCAGTACGGCAGCCAGCACCAGCCGGCGGATGCGCGCGTGGGCGTACCGTTTGCTTTTGACGGCGGTGTAGACGTCCTCCAGCGCGGTGCTCTCGCGGATGGCGGTGTACAGCAGGGCGTCAAGTCCTTCCCCGGCGTCCGGCAGGGCGTGCAGCTCGGCGCGGGTACGGGTGCGCAGCAGCGCCAGAGCCGTTGTCTCCCAGCGGGCGGGGTCCAGCACAAGCCCTTCCGCAAAGGCTTTTTGGTACAGCGCAAAGGCGCTTTCGGGAACATATTGCGCCCATTCCTCCGGCGCGCGGGCGCGCAGCCAGCTGGCGCTGGCAATGCCCTGCGCTGGCACGCCGTCGTGGGCGGCGCCCAGCCGGGGCAGGGGCAGGGGCTCCGGTACGCGGCAGCCGGCGGCGGCAAGGGCCTCCAGTGCGGAAATGTACTCCACTGCAAGGATGTTGTTGGGGCTTGCCAGCAGTGCGGCGGCGCCGGGGCAAAGCTGCCCGGCAGCGTTGGCGCGGGCGGTATGAAAGGGCAGTCCGGCGTCCAGCTGTTTTTTCAGCAGCGGGGAAAAGCGCGGAGCCTGCAGCACGGCGGTAACGGCACGCAGGGCGGCTGTGTCCGGTGTTTCGGCGCCAAAGGCCAGAACATCCGCCCCGGCGGCTGCTGCGGCGGCAACGCCTGCGGCGGCAAAGCGCTGTGCGGTGGCGGCGGCAGTGCGGCAGGGCAGCTGCAGCACCAGATCCACCCCGTTTGCAAGCGCGGCTTCGGCGCGGATGTGCACCGGCAGCAGCGCCGGAGTGCCGCGCTGCACGAAATTGCCGCTCATCACGGCGGCAACGGCGTCATAGCCCATGGCGTGCAGCTGCGCAGCCATGTGGGCGTGGCCGTTGTGGAACGGGTGATATTCGGCGATGACAAAGGCGAGGCTCATAGGCTTGCTCCTTGAAAAAACGGGTGCGGACAGGGCCGTAATGCGGATTTTTTACACAGAAACGGCACAACTTTGTCCATAAACTCTTGAAATTTTCGTCCACCTATACTATACTACAATTTGGAGAAATAACAAAGAGGACAAGGAGGATTTTTTCAAATGAAAGTTTTGGTTATCAACTGCGGTTCTTCTTCCCTGAAGTACCAGCTGATCGACATGGACAACGAAAATCTGCTGTGCAAGGGTCTGTGCGAGCGCATCGGCATGGACGGCAGCAAGATCACTCATCAGGCAAACGGCGGCAAGTGGGCTGTTGAGTCCGCTATGCCTACCCATACCGAGGCTTTTGCCAAGGTCGTCGAGGTCATGACCAGCGGCGAGGGCAAGGTCATCAACGACTTTTCCGAGATCGGCGCCATCGGCCATCGCGGCGTGCACGGCGGCGAAAAGTTCCGCGAGAGCTGTCTGGTCACCGAAGACGTTATCAAGGTCTATGAGGAACTGTGCCCGCTGGCTCCTCTGCACAACCCCGCCGGTCTGCTGGGTCTGCGTGCTGCCAAGGAAGCTTTCGGCGCCGAGATGCCCAACGTCATCGTCTTTGACACCGCTTTCCATGCCACTATGCCCCCCAAGAGCTACATGTACGCTCTGCCCTACGAGTATTACGAGAAGTACGGCGTGCGCCGCTACGGCTTCCACGGTACCTCTCACCGTTACGTCAGCCTGGCTGCTGCCGAGTTCCTGGGCAAGAAGCCTGAGGAGCTGAAGATCGTCACCTGCCATCTGGGCAACGGCAGCTCCATCGCCGCTGTTGACGGCGGCAAGGTTCTGGACACCAGCATGGGCATGACCCCGCTGGCAGGCCTGATCATGGGCACCCGTTCCGGTGATATGGATCCCTCCATCCCCGGCTACCTGATGCAGCAGACCGGTATGACCGCTGCTGAGGTCGACGCCGTCATGAACAAGAAGTCCGGTCTGGAAGGCGTTTCCGGCGTTTCCAGCGACAACCGTGACGTCACCGCCGCTGCCGCTGCCGGCAACGAGCGCGCTCAGCTGGCTCAGGATATGCTGGGCTACCAGATCCGCAAATTCGTTGGCAGCTACGCCGCCGCCATGGGCGGTCTGGACTGCATCGTCTTCACCGGCGGCATCGGTGAGAACGACAGCGGCGTCCGCGCCACCGTCTGCGCGGACATGGAGTTTATGGGCGTTGCCATCGACGCCGAGAAGAACACCGTCCGCGGTCTGGAGATCAATGACATCTCCGCCGAGGGTTCCCGCGTCAAGGTTCTGGTCGTCTGCACCAACGAGGAGCTGATGATCGCCCGCGATACCAAGGCCATCGTCGAAGGCTGATTGGATCGGTAAATCAAAGTAAAACCGCTGCACATCGTTGGGATGTGCAGCGGTTTTTTATGTGCCTGCGGGACCTGTGTTCGTGCGGCGTTGTTGTTGGTCGCAGTTTTGGTAAGCGCTGTCCAGAACCTTCCGGACGACCAGCTCCAGATCCCGGTGATATTTTGGGATCTCCATGGCCAGCGCTTTTAAAAACAGCAGTTTTTCCAGCGAGATGACAAGGAAGTCGAGTTCTTCGGCGGCGCCCTGCTTCAGATACGTATAATCAAAAGTGCAGATCTGATTCCAGATCTCAAACCCGTACTCACAGACGCCGATGTCACCGTAAAGGTCCTTGAGATGCTCCGGATATTTTGCGGCCAGCGCAAGGTGATCCACCGGATGCACCACAAGGTCAATGTCCGCACCGGCTTTGCGCAGGCCGTAATACTCCATCGCCTTGCCGCCGATCAGCAGCGGCTTGTGCCGAAAAACATGGTTCAACGGGCTGAGGTCGAGAAACATATTGGCTCCTTTCATCCTGGGCAGAAACGCTTTGCGCGCTTTTACAGTGCGTATCCACTGTTGATCTCAAACGGCATGAGCAGCAGCCGGTCGAGCTCTTTGAAGTGATCCTCAAACAGCCGGCCGGTGGCTGTGCCGCAGGCGTCGATGCTGTCAAACTCCCAGTGCGCAAAATACTTTACGCATTTGACGATGCGTGTCAGCGCGCGGGGCGGCTGGCCCTGCGGTTTGCCCTCGTAGGTGTAAAAACGTTTGAAACACCGCAGCGAAAGGCAGCCCGGCTGCGCGGCAAGCTTTGGTGCAATGGCCTGCCAAAGCGCTTCAAACTCCTCGGTTTTGTCCGGTTTGACCTGAAAAGTCAGTGTCTGAATAAAAGGTTGTGTCATGGCGGCTCCTTTTGATAAAAATATCGGCTATGTCTGCGGCAGAGCTTTTACCTGCCGGGCGTGTTCCAGCGAGGCCTGCGTCGGCGTGGTGATGGAGGGGACGGGCGGTGCGGCGTTCGGCAGGGTCAGTTCACCGGCGGCAATGGCCTGCCGCACCGACACCGGCAGCGGCGTTTTTTCGCCCCGCAGCTCATCCATGCAGTCCCAGTACCGCTTGGGTACGTGGGTCATGCGGCATTTCGGGTTGTGGCGCTCCCTGACCTCGATGGTATCGTAAAACTGTTTCCACAGCGAAAGGTAGCGCTGTTCTTCTTCATTCGGTGCGGGCAGGAGGATGTCCTCCGCCTGCAGCAGACGGCTTTTGCCGTGGCTGACCACCAGCGCATAGCGGTGGGTCTCGTCGTAGATCATGTAGTTTTCATGGGGAAAGCGCGCGGAAAAATGCGGCTCCAGAAAGGGCAGCACAAAGTTTTTGGGGCGGATGACGGAGGTCAGCACGCCGCCGCGCTCGGCAAACCGGATGAACCCGCTGAGCAGATGCGTTTCGCTGTGCAGAGCACGGCTGGCGGTAAACAGCGGCGCCACCTGCGGGTGCCCCACCATGGAGGTGACGCAGGGGCCTTTGGCAAAGCCCAGCTTCAGAAATTCCAGTGCGGCAAGCTCCCGGTGGGGCAGGTCGCTGTAATAGGCGTCCCATACCCACTGCTCGGCCAGTGCGCCCAGCTTGCGGCGGATGCCGGTCTGCACCCGTGCGGCTGCTTCCGGCTGGGTGGGGACGTCCCGCAGTGTGAAAAAAGTGGGCTGTTCGTCATCATAACACCAGATGTCCTGCGGGTTTTCCCGGTTGCTGAACGCCGTCCATACGCAGCACAGCATGCCGTCGTAGGTGCCGTCGTATAAATAGATCACATTGCTTTCGCCAGACATTTTACCGCCTCCTCTGCGGCCAGCTGCGGTGAGGTGAGGATGTCGAACATGCTGGTCTGCTGCACGCCCAGCGTGAATGCGGCGGGATCCACCAGCGCGCGCACGGTGTTTTCGCGGCTGAAATGCAGCCCGGCCAGCGTGCGGCCGCCGCACAGAATAAAATACTGTGCGCGTTTCAGAACCACGCCCATCTTTTTCAGATCTTCATAGTTCAGCGGTGTGTTGCGGCGGCATGCCACAATGCGCTTGGCGCTTTTGGGGCCGATGCCCGGTACACGCAGCAGCATTTCGTAATCCGCGGTGCGCACCTCGACGGGGAACAGGTGCATATTGTGGATGGCCCAGTTGCACTTGGGGTCAAGATAGGGGTTGAAATCCGGGGTGGCTTCACTCAGGATCTCGTCGGCGGCAAAATGGTAAAACCGCAGCAGCCAGTCCGCCTGATACAGGCGGTGCTCCCGCAGCAGGGGCGGCTTGGTCTCCGGAGAGGGCAGCAGGGTGTTTTCCACCACGGGAATGTACGCCGAGAAAAACACGCGTTTCAGCTCGTATTTTTTGTAAAGGCCCTCGGTCAGCCGAAGGATCTGGTAGTCGCTCTCCGGGCTGGCACCCACGATCATTTGAGTGCTTTGTCCCGCCGGCACAAATTTCGGGGCGTGACGGTAGCGGGTCAGCTCCTGACTGTTCTGGGCAATGCCGCGGGTGATCTGTCCCATGGGCCGCAGGATGGAAGCCTTGCTTTTGTCCGGCGCAAGGCGGTTCAGGCTGTCGCCGCTGGGCAGTTCGATGTTGACGCTCATGCGGTCTGCAAGGGTGCCCAGATGCTGCAGCAGCAGCGGATCCGTGCCGGGAATGGCTTTTGCGTGAATGTAACCGCGGAAGCCGTATTCAAATCGCAGGATCTCAAGCGCTTTGATCATCAGTTGGGTGGTGTGGTCGGGGCTGACCAGCACGGCGCTGGACAAAAACAGACCTTCGATGTAGTTGCGGCGGTAAAAGCCCATGGTCAGGTCCGCCAGCTCCCGCGGGGTAAAGGCGGCGCGGGGCACGTCGTTGGAACGCCGGTTGACGCAGTAGCAGCAGTCGAAAGCACAGATGTTGGTGAACAGCACCTTCAGAAGCGAAACACAGCGTCCGTCCCCGGCAAAGGTGTGGCAGATGCCGCAGGCCACCGAGCTGCCGATGCCGCCGGTGCTTTTTGCATCGGTGCGGTCCACGCCGCTGGAGGTGCAGGCCACATCGTATTTGGCGCTGTCGGCCAGAATGGTCAGTTTTTCCATAATATCCATGACGCAGACTCCTTTCGGCAGTGGTGTCGGGCAAAAAAGGTGCAAAAAAGAAGGGGTCGTCCGTCCGCTGTTTTGATAAAAGCAAGCGGACGGCCCGTATCGGGCTTGATTTATGTGCTGTAAAAGTGGTTAAAACACACCACGCCGCAGGGCTTCACGCAGCAGCAGT
>CAZYRD010000124.1:0-7686 GCA_964649475.1 uncultured Faecalibacterium sp. | reverse complement strand
CGCACTCAATATGATCACCGGGCCAAGGCTCCCTGCCAGTATTGTGATCCAATGCAGACCAAGCAGCACCGTAAGCAAAACAGGCGCCGCAACAATCAACCTGCCATAAAACGCAGGGATATCAAACAAAGTCTGTAAAGCCGCCCCACCGCCGGCAATGGTAACGCAGAAAACAAGCGCCATCAAAAGCGGTGTTGTGCGATAAAATATGTCACCGACGAGCTTCCCGCCAAGCTGACGGTATTGTATCGGTACGGTTGTGCCTGTCATTTTTCGGCCGGTTTCCAACAGGATGAAAGAAAAGCCCGCAAAAAGCACAAACGCAAGAAGGCTCATGCAAAGGCCTTCCAACAGGCCATACGACGTGTAGAATTGCAGGATCTCCTGCCCGGATGCAAAGCCTGAACCAACATGAAACGCCATAATGCTGCCGCTCACCGACAATAATCGCAGCATCTTTTTCAACACATGCGCCACCTCTTTTCCATACATACAGCAATGTTTCAGCCAAAGCGTATTCCTGAAAAAGAGTAAATATACCTCATAAACATGAAACAGCTCCCGTCAATTATCGACAGGAGCTTTTCTTGAGAGGTTAATAATCAGGCAGCTTGCATACCTGATTATATGAAGGAAGGAGGGAAACAAACCATGAAATCAACCTTACTTTTCTGCAATTAAATTGTAACTCTTTTGCAATAATTTGTCAATAGAAAATTGTTATCTTTTTGTAACTTATTCACTTTGTTCCCGCAGCGGCTATTTTTTCCTGCCGTTCCGTCTGTGTCATTGCGGGATCCGGCAATGTTTCCGGCGAATCGATTTTAATGCTGTTTTTCAGAATGTTCAGTTCCAGCTGCCGATCCTCATTCATCAACCCCGGATATGCTTCGCCATTTACAACCGTAAGCGCGCCCTCTTTCCAGTCCAGCAGCTGATCTCCGCTTTTCATTCTGCCACCAAGGCATTCTCTGAAAATCTTTCCCAAACAATCTTCCGTCTGAAAGGAAAAACTTGCGAGAACCCGTTTTGCCGCAATTTCATTCAATGCCGCAATATCGCCTTTCTGCAATATATACGCCCGCGAATATCGCTTTTCCAGCTCGGCGGCAGAAACCGCCGCTGCGGCGGGATCCTGTATACAAAAGACATCCGAGCCGGCGGTCAGGGCATTGCCAACAGCCATTTCGACTGCAGTTTTTACCGGGTCGTTTTCCAAGGGATAATACAATGCTGTAATCGACTCATTTGCCACAGCAGCTCCGGCATAAAAGGCAAGGAAATCCATTTCAGACCGCTCACCCGTTTCCGAACCCAAAAATGCAACAACTCCACTGCGGCTGTTGTATGCAGCCATCATACCAAAATAATAGTACGCTTCGGCATCCTCCCATATAACACGGGTCACATTGTCAAAGGACTCCTCAGCCGGCTGCGCCGCATCAAGACACAGGTATTGCACCTCCGGATAGTAGCCGGCGTTGCGCAGAACCCATTCAGACGCAAGCTCCCCGGTCAGGCGATCCATGATAATGATATCAAACAATCCCTCCGACGCCTGATTCAACGTTGCGCTTGCCTTATCGGCCTGCTCGTGTACTTCTGCCAGAGTTATCTGATAATCATATTGCTCCACCCATTTTTGAAGCGTTGTCCAGACAAGGGAGGAATGCTCGGCGCCTATATCATCGGTAACAAACAAAATACGCTTGGTATCTTCCTGCTCTTCGCCGCCCGGCGTTGTATCAATCGCCACATTGCAGCCGGTCAACAGGACAACCAACAACAGCATTACCGCTGTACGACGCACTTTCCTGCACATATTCTATCCCCCCTATCACTGTTTATTGTAATCATTCCTTCGAAGAAAATCAAGTAATCCGCAGCAGTCCAGCCGTAATTTGAAAACAACAGCACCGAAAAGGCCGCAGCACACATCGGTGCTGCGGCTTCTCTGTTTCGTTTTCCAGATAATTTCGTGTTCCGCCGGCTCAGCTTCATCACCTTCAAAAAGAGCTGCAGCCGCCGCATTCTTTTCCTGTTCGGAAACATATCGCTTTCGATACTCCGAAGACGATACCCCAATTTGCTTACGAAAAACCTTGGAAAAGCACAACGCGTCCCGGTAACCGATGCTTTATCATTTTTATGCTTAGTGACGAAACGTCAAATGTGGCATGCCTTAAAAATTTTACGCTCTCCGCTGCTTTTTCTCCAGACGCATCCGGTCGGCGATCATGGCGATAAACTCGCTGTTGGTGGGTTTGCCCCGCAGGTTGTGGATCGTATATCCAAAATAGCTGTTCAGGGTATCCACATCACCGCGATCCCATGCGACTTCGATAGCATGGCGGATCGCACGCTCTACTCGGCTGGCCGTTGTTCCGTTTGCCTTGGCAATATCCGGATACAGTCTTTTGGTCACAGCATTGATCATTTCAGGGTCCTGTATGCTCATCAAAATGGCATCCCGCAAAAACTGATAACCTTTGATGTGCGCTGGGACGCCGATCTGATGAAGGATCTCAGTCACTTTGTACTCATCCTGCGCTTCCGGATCCGAGCGTTCACCGCAAGTGCGCCGAAGCTGTCCACAGATCCGGCGCACGATCGCTTCGGCATTAGTTGGACGAACAAAATAGAAAGCAAAGCCGTTTTCCAGCAAATCGGCTTCCAAAAGTTCGCTCTGAGTACTGCCGATCGCAAAGAACACCGTTTCCGGTGCAGAAATATTCTGTGCAGCGCCTTTTTCATATGCATCCTTTACGCAAATCGCATCCATTCCGGGCATAAAGGTTTCCAACAGACAGGCGTCCGGTCGATACTGCTGCAGCGCTTCCAAAACTTTTTTGCCTTCGCGCTCACAAAGAATCAGGCGAATATTCTGCAGAGAAAGTTGATCTGACAGCAGCGCTTTCTCCTGAGGATTCGCATCAGTGGCAATTACGGTAAGAATGTCTTTCATGTGTATTCCCTCCTGTTGTAGTGGTTATTGAATGTATTTTTGCACTGACTATAATTTACCATATTTTACCAGTTATCGCAAGGGGTTTTCGAAAATTTCTTCCATTATTTTCCAGAATGGTGGTTGCTGCCGTTTTTTCTCTGAAAAAACTCCACGTTCACGCAAAAAAGGCCGGAGCATCCTCCGACCTTTCTATATTGATTATTGACCTGTTTTAAAAAATCAAAGCAGATGCATCCCGCTATCGTTTCTTTCTGTATCGGACATTCTTCCTGATCTGCGCTCACTTCGGTGCGCCAGGCAGCACCGTTTTGGCGAATTCTTGTCCGAAATCCGTGATATATTCGGCAACCGCTTCCAGCATCTCTTTCCCCCACTCCGGCGTTGCTCTTCCCGGGATATCGCCCTTAAAGGAATGCACAAGCCAGCCGTTGTCGGTGATATCCCGGATTTCTCTGGGAACAGTGACGGAAACACCTTTATACAGCACGTTTGTCCACGCGCCGTAAGCGAGAGATTCGCCAAGATCGTTGCGGATGTCCTCCGGCATGGACAGATACTCTTTTTTGATCAATTCCGGGGCCGCTGCCATAATACCTGCCGTTTCCTCTCCGCCACCATGACCGCCCGCCCATGCGGGATTCAGCTGTCCGGCCATGAGCCACCAGTTCAGATTGGCGAGATATGCGCCCTTCCTGTACAAATACATTCCAACCGCCTGAATTGCAGCGGAATTGCCGCCATGACCGTTCAGGATCATAAAATGACGGAATCCGTAACGATACAGCTGGTCACAGACCGCGCGCAGCAGATAGATCACCCCCTCCGTTCCGATGGAGACCGTTCCGGTAAAACCTGCAAGGTCATCCGTCGCACCGTAATTGATCGTCGGCGCGATCAAAAGATCGCTTTGTTTGTCGATCAACGCCGCGATCGCATCGGGAATGATCGTATCCGTTCCAAGCGGCAGATGAAGCCCGTGGTTTTCCAGACTGCCTATGGGGATAAGGATCGTATCACTTATTTTTAAATATGCTTCCACTTCGCGGTAATTCATTTTTGCAAGATACATGGCATTCTCCTTTGTTAGCTGCCAACGACTTTTGTTCCGTTCGTTATAAACAATACTATATCACAGGCATTTGCAAAAAGACAGTGATTTTTTCCGTTTTTATTTTCCGCCGACGTTTGCAGTATTCCAGGCAATGCAGTTTGCAGTATTCCAGGCAATGCACCATATTGATTTTTTGGATGAAACATGCTATGCTGGTAAAAAACAAGGAGGATATTTTTATGTTCTGCTATTGCTGTTACAAGCCTTTTATCAATAACTGATCCGCAAAGATAACTCAAAACAGATCGTCTGTATGGGATAGATTTTTTCTGCCCCTTTGTTTGTGTTATCTTTGCGGACTTTTTATATCCGAAAGATAACACCTGTACGATCCATCGTGTGTTCACAGGTGTTGTTCACCTGTGTTTTTTATTTGGAGGACGATTATGTTTAAGGGTTTGATATTCTTTGTAAAGCACGGCTGGAAATACGACCGTCGCTATATTTTGTGGAATATTTTTTATCAGCTTGTCACCGCACCGGTCCCTCTGGTCATGGCCATATTCCCCAAACTGATCATCGACGAGCTGCTGTCCCAAAAGCAAACAGAGCGGTTAATAATTTATACTGTTCTGTTTGCCGCAATTCTTCTTGTAACGGGGTGTCTTTCCGTTTATTTTCAAAAAGACGGTTTTTCCCGTCGCTGCCGGGTCGCAGCTGAATTTGACAACGATCTTCATCGGACACTGTATCTCTGCGATTACGAAAATCTTGAAAATCCGGCCTTTCTTGATCTGCAGGAAAAATCCAAAAAATTTCTTTACTGCAACTGGCACGGGTTTGGTTATCTGCTGGATTGCTCTCTGAATGTTCTCAGCCATTGCATAACTCTTATCGGCATCGCGCTTATTCTCGTTTCACTGAATATCTGGCTGGTTCTGCTGATCGTATTCCTTTCTCTTTGCGGCGCTGTCATTGATTCCGGCGTCCAGAAAAAGGTCAAGCAGTTGGAAGACTCCGTCATTGACGACCAACGGCGGTGGATGTATTTTGTCAGCCTGTTTGAGAAGACGGAACACGGCAAGGAATTCCGCGTGTACCGGATCGGTGAATGGCTTCTCGCAAAAGAACGAAAGTTTTTCACCCGCGCGTGCGATACCCTGAAAAAGCAAAATACAGAGTTCATCCGTTCCGGCATCATTACCACTGTTTTCACATTTCTGGAACAGCTCGCCATATACGGGCACCTGATTTATTCCGTGCTGTACGATCGGATTTCCATTGGCGAATTCACCATGTACGCCAGCGCCGTCACATCGTTTGCAGCTGCATTCCGCGGTATTTTCAACACGATTGTAGAAATTAAAAGTTACGACCTGTACTACGATGATCTGGAGGAATATCTTTCGGTGCCTTCGGACATGCGCTCCGGGATCGCTCCCGTTCCGGACCGGAAAGAACACCGGATCGAATTTGTTAACGTAAGCTTCAAATATCCGGGCAGCGAACACTTTACCCTGAAAAATATCAGCGTTTCACTTCATGCAGGCGAAAAGCTGATGATCGTCGGAGAAAACGGTGCAGGAAAAACAACCTTTATCAAACTTCTGCTTCGCCTTTACGATCCAACCGAAGGCGAGATATTGCTGGATGGCGAAAATATCAAAACGATGAATTATGATAATTATATTTCTCTGTTTGCAACGGTGTTTCAGGACTACCACCTGTTTGCTTTTTCGCTGAAGGAAAACATCGCAATGACATCTTCGGCGGATGATGCAAAAACGGATGAAGTTCTTACAGCTGTCGGCCTGAAGGAAAAAGTATCTCAGTTAATTTACGGTTCGGACACAGAAGTTCACAAAATATTTGATGACACCGGATTTGAACCGTCCGGCGGCGAGGGGCAGAGACTTGCCATTGCCCGCGCACTTTACAAAGATGCGCCGATCATCATATTGGACGAGCCGACAGCCGCGCTGGACCCCAAAGCGGAATCCGAAATATACGAGCAGTTCCAAAATATGGTTTTGGGCAAAACCGCAATATATGTTTCACATCGTTTAAACAGTGCCAAATTCAGCGACCGGATCATCGTTTTCGAAAATGGTTCCGTGACGGAATGCGGTTCCCACAAAGAGCTTCTTGCGCAAAACAGGAAATACGCCGAATTGTTTCGTATGCAGGCGGATTTTTATCAGTCGTGACCACATCACCAAAACAGAAAGCCGGGGCAGCACCCCGGTTTTCTTTATACCCACATAGTTCAATCCACCCGGCTGATCAGGCACAACCGCGTTCCTTCCTGACGCAATATGGTAAAGCCTCTCTTTTCGTATAATCTGCGTGCAGCCAGATTGCTTTGCTCCACATGGAGAAGCACGGTCGAAAAGCCAAGGCTTCTGCAATAAGTTTCAGCCTCGTCCAACAGTGCAGAACCGATCCCTCTGCCCCGGTACTCCTTTTTTACACAAAAATCGTCATAATAAAGGAAGCCATTCTCTTCGCGATGAACTTCGATGGCCAGAAACGCAGCGATTCCCCTCTCGTTTTCCGCAACGCAGATCCAGTCTTCGCCGCCGCAAAAATAATAATCAAGAGCGCCTTCCCGGTACCCTTCAACATCCTCTTTTCCGTAAATCGAACGAAGCATTTCAACAAACAGGCCATTGATGGCGACGGCGTCTTCGGCAACAGCCTTTCTCAAAACATATTTCATCGGGAACCTCCCCTGTACAGCACCTGTGCTGCTTTGTGTTTTATTATACTATACGCTCACTCAAAAAGACAGCGGAATTTCTGCCTCTGCCTTTCGTTTTTAAGAATGCAGCTAACATATTTCTCAATAAAAATTCCTCACCCTCTTGTCGGATCATTAACTAAAACGTGAGTCACAGCGCCAGCTAATTTCCGCTCCTGAATAATCGGACTGCCGCTCACGAGCGATTGCAATATAAAGCAGTTTTCATTGCCTTATATTGCAAAATAACATAAAATTTCGTAAAATATAAGCACGTTGATTATCGGAGGAGGCAAACCGTTATGTTATACCTGATTAATTATCGTAACACAAACAGCTTCAAGTGTAAAAGCATAACCGAGCTGCCCTTCCCTGAAGCCAAAGCAGTTGCCGATCACTTGTATCAAAACAGTCCATGTGCCGCTCACAAAAGATTCGGCCCAAATTTCGCTCAGTACTATAATGACCGGCAAAAGGCGGAACAGTGGCTTTATGATCATTTCAGACATTCCGGAGGAAATCCGCAATCAAAGCACCCGCTGTATTTCGTCGTTCAATATACCGAAGAACCTGTATTTGATTTCGGGAATTACCAAGCTTTTCGGTTAAACCTCAATGATATTGCCGACGAAGATGTCAGCTTCTCCCTGGGTGACAGTATGTACCTTTATTACCAAGATGCCCTTAACAATCTTCTGACCAAAAACGACTTGCTGGAACTTCTTAGGACGCACGAATCCGATATGCACAATTTTTTGTCCACAACAGGACTTATTGAAGCGCACCTATGGAATCACAACTATTGCCGTTAAATAAATGAAAACCTGTTATTTTGAAAGCCCACACCGCTTTGGTGTGGGCTTTGCTCACGATGCCGCATCCAGCATATTTTCAATAAAAATTCCGTAACCTCTTGTCGGGTCTATC
>CAZYRD010000123.1:0-7696 GCA_964649475.1 uncultured Faecalibacterium sp. | reverse complement strand
CGCTGGAACAGGTGCCCACCCACGCCTATACGCTGACCATCCCCACGCTGGTGCGGGCGCCGTGGCTGTTCTGCACCGTGCCCGCGCCCACCAAGGCCGAAGCGGTAAAAAACACCGTTCTTGGCCCGGTGAGCGGGCAGTGCCCGGCCAGCATTCTGCGCACCCGTCCCAACGCCGTTTTGTTCTGCGATCCTGACAGCGGGAGATACCTCGTATGACAACACGTGTCAAAAATGCCCGGCTGATCCTGCCGGAGGGCATTGAAGAAGGAAAGTATCTGTACTTTTCGGAGGGCGTCATCACCGCCGTAACGGCGGAGGAGCTGCCTTTTGATACCGAGCTGGATGCCGGCGGCCTGTACGCGGCGCCCGGCTTTATCGACCTGCACGTGCACGGCGGCGGTGGTGCGGATTTCACCGAGGACGACGAGGAGGATATCCTGCACGCCATCGACCACCATGCGTTCCACGGCACCACCACCATCTATCCCACCACAGTTGCCGCCGGTGCGGACACGCTGGCCGCAGCGCTGCGGCGCCTGCGCAATGCCATGCACAGCGGACGGGCGCTGGCCAATGTGCCGGGTGTGCATCTGGAGGGCCCTTATTTTTCGCCTGCCCAGTGCGGCGCACAAAACACCAATTTCATCACGCCGCCCGTGCCGGAGGATTACGAGCGCCTGCTGAAAGAGTACGGCGACGTCATCCGCCGCTGGAGCTTTGCGCCCGAGCTGCCCGGCTCGCAGGAATTTCTGCGGACGATCCACGCCGCAGGGGTGGTATCCTCCATGGGGCACACCGATGCAAAATACGGGGACGTGCTGATGGCCCATGCGGAGGGCTGCCGCCTTATCACGCATTTTTACTCCTGCATCTCCACCATCACCCGCGAAAAAGGCTACCGCAAGCTGGGCGTGATGGAATGCGGCTACCTGATGGACGATCTGGAGGTGGAAGCCATTGCCGACGGCTGCCATATTCCGGCGGAGCTGTTCCGGCTGCTGTATAAGGTCAAGGGTGCGGAGCATATCTGCCTCGTCACCGATGCGCTGCGCTGCTGCGGCAACGAAGGCGAGCACTCCTCCGTGGGCGGCGTGGCCTGTGTCATCAAAAACGGCGTGGCGGTCCTGCCGGACGAAAGCGCCTTTGCCGGCAGCATTGCCACCACCGACCGGCTGGTGCGCTTCTGCGTGCAGCAGGTGGGTATTCCTCTGGCGGAGGCGGTACGCATGGCGACAGCCAACCCTGCTCGCGTGATGGGTCTGGAGAAAAAAGGCTGCCTTGCCGCCGGATACGATGCGGACCTCGTCTTTTTTGACGATGCTATTGCTGTGAAAAAAGTGTATGTGATGGGTGTGCCCATCCGGGAGGACGTATGAATATCGCATTTGCCGGGCTGCGGCACGGCCACATTTTTGCTCTGTATGAGATGGCGCAGCAGCATCCGGATTTCTGCATCACCGGCGCATGGGAGGAAAACGCCGACGCCCGCGCCGCCGCGCAGCAGAAAGGCGTGGACTGCTGCTACGAAACGCTGGAGGCTCTGCTGACGGATCCCGCCGTGGAAGCCGTTGCGCTGGGGGATTGCTATGCCCGCCGCGGCGCACAGGCCATTGCCGCGCTGAAAGCCGGTAAGCATGTTGTTGCAGACAAGCCGCTGTGCATCTCACTGCAGGAGCTGGACAAGATCGAACGGTTGGCGGCGCAGACCGGCAAAACGGTCAGCTGCATGTTCACCATGCGGTTTGAACCCGCGGTGCTGGCGGTGCGCGCGCTGGTGCAAAGCGGAGAGCTGGGCGAGATCAACAACGTATATTTCGGCGGGCAGCATCCGCTGCAGTACGGCCGTCGGCCTGTGTGGTACTTTGAGGAGGGCATGCACGGCGGCGTCCTCAACGATATCGCCATCCACGGCGTGGATATTCTGGACTATGCCTTCGGGCTGCGTCCCGCGCACATCGGCGCCGCCCGCTGCTGGAACAAATTCGCCGCCGAAGCGCCCGCTTTTAAGGACAGCGCCCAGTTTATGCTCACCGCGCACAACGGCGCAGGCGTGCTGGGGGATGTTTCCTATGCCATTCCCGACGGGGTGGAGTTCGCCCTGCCGTACTACTGGCAGTTCTTTGTGTGGGGAACCGGCGGCATGGCGGAGTTCTCTCTGGGCAGAAACGAGCCGGTTTTTTACAAAAAAGGGCAAAAAGATCCTGTGCAGCTGCCGCTGCAGCCGCCGAAAGCGGATTATCTTACCGATTTTCTGCGTGTTGCCGCCGGTGAAAAAGACGTCATCCTGCCCATGGAAGACGTGTTCGCCGCCACCCGCGCCACGCTGCAGCTGCAGAAAAAAGCGGATGAGAATTGAAAAAAATCCAAAAAATGCCGTCCCGGCGATTTACAGCTGGGACGGCATTTTTGTGACGGGATATATTGTTTTTAGTGGGATATTGCAGTTTTGACCATATGCAAAAGCTTTTTGATCTTACGGAACGGCCATGTGACGATACGACCTGCCAGGAAAAGATGGGAATGGGTAAGCTGCTCGACCATGACGGCATATCGGGCATTCTGCTGCTGCAACTGTTCGATCTGCGGGAGAAGTTCTTTTTCGTACGACTGCGCACGGCGGTTGTGACCGACAACAATGCGATTCAGTGCAATTTCCAATGCGGCTTCCAGCGGAGGCTTTACTTCTGTGGCGGAAACCGGCTGGTACGGAGCGAGGGCCAGTGCAAAAATATCATCCCAAACTTTGCCTAGATCGACTGCGTCCATTTCCTCTGCGCTCTCCCGGGCCTGACGACCGAGTTCGCGGCGTTTTTCGACGTTCAGAAGCAAGTCGATCACATGGGAAGCAGCCTCCCGTGCAGCTTTCTGCGGCACGACGATCATGCCTTTACGCTGCCGCACCATGTCGACGTTGATCAGGTCGTACGTGACCAGCGGCAGACCAAAGGCCTTGCCCTCCACCATAGCCATAGGAGCGCCTTCGAACGAAGCGGTCCAGAGCAGGACGGAAGTGCTTTGGAAAAACGGTGCAACGTTGCTTTGGAAACCTTCCAGGATGACGTATTCGGAAAGACCGTTTTTCTGCAGAAAACTGCGAATCTTTTCCTCCTCCTCCTGAGAGGGCGCCGAACCGACAACGCGCAGGCGCATATCGGGTACGGCCTCGTGGACAAGTTCGGCGATTTTGAATGCCTCGTAGATTTCTTTCTGCGGTTCAAGACGGCCGATGAGAAGTACATCGTGGCCTTCCAATGCAGAGGGAGTGATATCTTCGACATGGAAGGTGGGCGGATTCATCACAGCAACGCTGCGCAGTCCCATTGCCTGCCACCAGGCCTTATCCACCTCGGAAAGTGCGATCACGGCGTCGCAAAGGCAGTGCGTGGCACTGTGCGTGGCGGCCTGCATAAAGTATTCGTCCAGCGTGGCGGAAAGCTCCAGCGGGGCAGGACCGTGGGTATGCAGGATGTACGGGATGCCGGCACAGGCAGCCACGAGCTGGTCAAGAAACTGGTTGCGGCTGACCCATGCATGGCTGACGATCACATCCAGCCCACAGGTATGGATGCACTCAAACAGTGTGCGGACGTGCTTTTCCACCTCCGTGGGCTCAAGCTCGTCATAAAGCTCCAGCGGCGGCAGCTGCACGCGGGTGACGTTTTCGGGAAGAGGATAGTCCTCGGGACTGATTTCCTCTGTGAGGACGACCACCCGGTAGCCCTGCTGCTGCCAGATGGGCGAAAGAAGCGAGATGACGCGTTCGATACCACCGTTGTAAAGGCGGTAATAGAAAGTACCGACGGTTTTGATCTGCTTAACACGCTTGTTTGCTTTCAGCCCGCGGCAGCGGACGGCAGCCTGTGCGGGAGTTGCGAGGTGAGCGCAATATACGCCCTGCGCCAGAGCGACGGCAAGCTCTTCTGCCGGCCAGTACTGCTGAAGAACGGCGAGACCGGCATCACAATCGGAAACGTCCAGTCTTTCAAGAAATGCAAGTGCGGCATCGTTATAGACGGTTTGCTTCACAAAGGAAAAAGCCTCTTTATAGCGGTCGGCGGCATCAAGGCGTTCCAGCCAGTTTTTCAGCAAGGCGTACACCTGATACTCCTCAGCGTACATGGAAAGCTTTTTCAGCGGCATGGAAAGGTTGGTGGAAGCGCCGATACCGAGGCGGTAATGATAAAACGGCTTGTCCACTGCCGTGTAGCCGGATGCGGACACCAATGCCATAAACGTGAACAGCATGTCTTCCGCCATGGAGATACGTTCGCCGGAATAATACTGATATGCAAATTGCGAAACGGAACGACGAAGCAGCTTGCCGCACATATTCCAGCTGAAACGTCTGTTCACAAAGCATTCGTCCACAAGTGCACCGCGTACGCCGGAAAGCGAGTCCGTACAGGGGCGACAGAACCCGGTCAGAAAATCCAGAGTGGATTGCGGAACGGGAGATTCCTCGTGAAAGGCGAAATTGAACTGAACGATGTCGGCACCGGTGCTCTGCGCGGCGGCATAGGCTTCCTCGCAGGTGTGCGGATCCAGATAATCGTCACCATCGAGAAAGGTAATATATTCGCCGGTTGCTGCGCAAAGCGCGTCGTATCGGGTGCGGTGCGTGCCGCTGTTTGTCTCGTGCCGGATGATTTTGATGCGGGAATCGGCTTGAGCGTAGCGCTCCAGTACGGCGAAGGTATCGTCGGCGGAGCAATCATCCACGCAGACAATTTCGATGTCCTGAAGAGTTTGGCTGATGCAGCTTTCGATCGCCGCGCCAAGGTATTTGGAAACGTTGTAAGCGGCTATAAGTATGGAGACCTTTGGCATGAAAAAGTGCCCTCCGTTGTTTTGAGATATAACACAACTGTTACTATTGTATATGTTTTACGGCGGAAAGTCAATGAACGGCAGATTTTGGGCGGGAAAGCAGAGCTTTGCCGCGGCGCAGCAGTGCTTTGAGTTTGCGGAACGGCCATGTGACGACGCGGCCCGCCAAAAAGATATGCGAATGGGTAAGCCGATCTATGGAGATGGCATACTGAGAACTTTGTTGCTTCAGCTGTTCTATGGAAACATTATACTGAACAGCTTGTTGCTGCAGCTGTTCTATGGAAACATTATACTGAACAGCTTGTTGCTGCAGCTGGTCAATTTCTGCCAGACGCAACTTGTGCTGTCCTTCCCACCATTTTACGGCGTCCTGCAGGTCGCTGCAGTAGTTGTTCATGTCATTAAAGGCTTTCTGCCGGGACTGCTGTCCCTCCAGCATCCGCACAAGTGCAATTTCCAATGCAGCTTCCAGCGGAGGCTTTACTTCTGTGGCGGAAACCGGCTGGTACGGAGCAAGCGCCAGTGCAAAAATGTCATCCCAAACTTTGCCCAGATCGACTGCGTCCATTTCCTCTGCGCTCTCCCGGGCCTGACGACCGAGTTCGCGGCGTTTTTCGACGTTCAGAAGCAAGTCGATCACATGGGAAGCAGCCTCCCGTGCAGCTTTCTGCGGCACGACGATCATGCCTTTACGCTGCCGCACCATGTCGACGTTGATCAGGTCGTACGTGACCAGCGGCAGACCAAAGGCCTTGCCCTCCACCATAGCCATAGGAGCGCCTTCGAACGAAGCGGTCCAGAGCAGGACGGAAGTGCTTTGGAAAAACGGTGCAACGTTGCTTTGGAAACCTTCCAGGATGACGTATTCGGAAAGACCGTTTTTCTGCAGAAAACTGCGAATCTTTTCCTCCTCCTCCTGAGAGGGCGCCGAACCGACAACGCGCAGGCGCATATCGGGTACGGCCTCGTGGACAAGTTCGGCGATTTTGAATGCCTCGTAGATTTCTTTCTGCGGTTCAAGACGGCCGATGAGAAGTACATCGTGGCCTTCCAATGCAGAGGGAGTGATATCTTCGACATGGAAGGTGGGCGGATTCATCACAGCAACGCTGCGCAGTCCCATTGCCTGCCACCAGGCCTTATCCACCTCGGAAAGTGCGATCACGGCGTCGCAAAGGCAGTGCGTGGCACTGTGCGTGGCGGCCTGCATAAAGTATTCGTCCAGCGTGGCGGAAAGCTCCAGCGGGGCAGGACCGTGGGTATGCAGGATGTACGGGATGCCGGCACAGGCAGCCACGAGCTGGTCAAGAAACTGGTTGCGGCTGACCCATGCATGGCTGACGATCACATCCAGCCCACAGGTATGGATGCACTCAAACAGTGTGCGGACGTGCTTTTCCACCTCCGTGGGCTCAAGCTCG
The DNA here is from genome assembly GCA_964649475.1 of uncultured Faecalibacterium sp. Taxonomy (GTDB): domain Bacteria; phylum Bacillota; class Clostridia; order Oscillospirales; family Ruminococcaceae; genus UBA1762. Next base: position 1,443 of record CAZYRD010000123.1, on the reverse strand, counting down.
TCATAAAGCTCCAGCGGCGGCAGCTGCACGCGGGTGACGTTTTCGGGAAGAGGATAGTCCTCGGGACTGATTTCCTCTGTGAGGACGACCACCCGGTAGCCCTGCTGCTGCCAGATGGGCGAAAGAAGCGAGATGACGCGTTCGATACCACCGTTGTAAAGGCGGTAATAGAAAGTACCGACGGTTTTGATCTGCTTAACACGCTTGTTTGCTTTCAGCCCGCGGCAGCGGACGGCAGCCTGTGCGGGAGTTGCGAGGTGAGCGCAATATACGCCCTGCGCCAGAGCGACGGCAAGCTCTTCTGCCGGCCAGTACTGCTGAAGAACGGCGAGACCGGCATCACAATCGGAAACGTCCAGTCTTTCAAGAAATGCAAGTGCGGCATCGTTATAGACGGTTTGCTTCACAAAGGAAAAAGCCTCTTTATAGCGGTCGGCGGCATCAAGGCATTCCAGCCAGTTTTTCAGCAAGGCGTACACCTGATACTCCTCTGCGTATAGGGAGAGTTTGTTCAGTGACACGGAAAGCGTGGTGGAAGAGCCGCAGCCGATTCGATAGCAATACAGTGCATCACCGATCGCTTTGTAACCGGAGGCATGTACTAATGCCATGGTCGTAAAAAGAAGATCTTCCGCCATGGTGATGCGCTCACCGGAATAAAACTGATAAGCGCTGAGAAGAACCTCGGTGCGGAACAGTTTACCGCACAAGTTCCAACTGAATCGCCTGGCTACAAGACACTCATCCACGAGTGCACCGCGTACGGTCGGGAGTGGTTCCGCACAAGGGGTGCAACCTTTTTTGAGGGCTTCGAGCACATCCGGAGTGACGGGGGACTCTTCGTGAAACGAGAAGTTGAACTGAACGATGTCAACACCGGAGCCAACAGCGGCGGTATAGGCCTTTTCGCAGGCCTGCGGGGCCAGACAGTCGTCGCCGTCCAAAAACATGATATAGTCGGAACTGGCAGCTTGCAAGCCGTCATAGCGCGTTTTGGAAAGTCCGCAATTTTCTTTGTGCCGGATGATTTTGATGCGGGAATCGGCTTGAGCGTAGCTTTCCAGAATCGAGAGGGTATTATCTGTAGAACCGTCATCCACACAGATGATCTCGATATCGCGAAGGGTCTGGCTGACGGCACTGTCCAGCGCATCTGCGATGTATTTTGAGACATTATAAGCGGCAATCAGTATAGAGACTTTGGACATAAAAGCACCTCATAAAACTGAAAAGAAGGAAATACGGACAACATTACGGTTATTATAAGATAAAGAAGGGAAAAAGTCAAATAGCATCAAAAAAGGAAGGACTTCACGGTCCCTCCTTTTTTGATGCTATAATACGGAAAATATGCTTGAATGGGCTCAGTCCACGCGCTCGTCACCCCAGAAGAACAGGGCCACGGTGCCGGGGCCGGTGTGGCTGCCGATGGTGGTGCCGATG
>CAZYRD010000122.1:0-7706 GCA_964649475.1 uncultured Faecalibacterium sp. | reverse complement strand
GGGGCGGCACAGCCGGTGGCGACCGCACCTTCCAGCGCTGCGGTGATGACCGCCTCGCTGACAAAGGGCCGGGCGCCGTCATGGATGGCAGCCCACGCAGCATCCGCCGCTGCCAGCCCCGCCCGGACGGAATCCGACCGTTCGGCGCCGCCGGTGACCACCGCCTTCAGCTTTGGCACATCCTGCACAAGCGCTTCGATCTTTGCGCGGTTGCCCTCGCCGGCAACCACCACGATCTCATCCACCATGGGGTGCTGCGCAAAGGCGCGCACACTTTTTTCGATCACCGTCGCACCCTCCAGCGGGGCCAGAAGCTTATCGAAGCCCATTCGCCGGGAGGAGCCTCCCGCCACAATAACGGCACAGACCTTTTCGCCAGAAAGCACGCCGCACCCTCCTTTGGAGCAAGCCGCCGGAACAAACCGCCGGAGCACATACTCCTTATTACGCATTAGTAGTATTATTATAGCATACAGGAGCATACATTGCAAATTTTTTCATGGATTTTCCGCCGGGACATCCCGGTGAAAACGCCGTTTTTTGCACAAAAAAAACACAGGAGAAACCGCATTGGCTCCGCCTGTGTTTCTTCAAGGTTGATCACTCTGCGCCGCAAGCTCTTTTGCAACGGCACGACATTGTGGATAAGCACTCGATCCATCCCTTGCAAATTCCTTCAAAGCGTCATACCCGTCAGGAGAAATTTTTGCAGCCAGACCGGTTCGCTGGCACGCATACAGTGCATGGCCGCATACAACGCTGTCGCGTCTGACAAACCCGGGGTTGACAAATTCCAGCGGCTGGCCGTGTCAGCATTCGGGCTGTACGACGTCAAAAAGCTTCAGTATTGCAGAGGACGTATCCAGATTGTACAGATAACCGCGGTCGAGCTCTCCGGCTTTTTCTTCACCGGGAAGCTTGATGAGCATTGGAATATGAGCACCTGGCATTTTTGCAGTGCGCTCATCACAAGTTTTCCGGCTGCCGCAGCGCGTTTTTTGCGTCGATTTTATACGTCCTGCACGAAACGGCAGTCCCGTTTTTCAATGCCGCTGCAGTCCTGCTCGTCGTATACGTTTTTCCAGCCCGGCGCACCCTTGGCCACCCGGACGCACACGTTTTCCAGACGGCAGTCATGCACGTTTTTCAAAAGAAGGGCCGTGTCGCCCCGCTGGGCGATCATCGCCTCATCCACCGGACGCGGCTCTTCGCCGACCTCCAGTTCCACATTGCGCAGGGTAACGCCGGAGATGCTGCATTCGCCGGTCGCCTGCAGATACGACGCCGCCGCACACTGCATGCGGATGTTTTCCAGCGTGACATTTTTGACGGACGCCCTTTCGCCCGACACGTCGATGGGATAATTTACGTTGACGCCCGAAATGCCGCTGAAATTCACGTCCTCGATATCGCTGTGGTGACACCCGTGAATGGTGGACATAAAATGCAGGCCGACGCCGGCACGACGGATGACGATGTTGGACACGCGCACATGGCGGACGGCGCCGTGCCCGATGCCGATGCGAAACGAGCTGGACGCCGAGCAGAACACGCAGTTGGCGATGGTGATATGCTCGCAGACGGCATCGTGATGTTTGAGCGGCTCGCCGTTGCAGCGGATGGCAACAGCGTCGTCACCGGTGTCAATGATGCAGTCCGAGACCGTGACAAAGCGGCAGCAGTCCAGATCGATGCCGTCCGTATTGGCAGCCGTGGAGGGGTTGCGCACCTCGATGCCGCGGACACTGACATAATCACAGCCATGGAAGAAGCAGCACCAGCTGGTGGCATTGACGATGTGGACATCCCGGACGCTGACGTGGTTGGATTCCACAAAGCACAGCAGCTGGCCCGGGCGCAGGTCCACTTTGTCCTTCGAAAGCGCAAGGCCGTCCGTCCAGATATAGTCCGTCACCTTATTGAGGTTCACATAGTCGAAATACGCCTCGCCGCTGCCGTCAATGGTGCCGCTGCCGGTGATGGCCACATTTTCGCATTCGTGGATCATGACCAGATGCTTGCCGCACCACTCCTCCGACCGGTAGCTGAAGTTCTGCTCATAGGCGTCCTCATCGTTGTAATCTGCCAGATCGCCGCTGGCTTTCAGCACCGCGCCGTGTTCCAGATGCAGCTCCACATTGCTTTTCAGCCAGATGGTGCCGGTGACAAAGATGCCGACGGGAACCACCACGCGCCCGCCGCCGCTTGCGTGGCAGGCGTCGATGGCAGCCTGAATGCTCTGCGAGCAGACGGTCACGCCGTCCGCAACCGCACCGTAATCCAGAATATTGTACATGGCATGATCTTCCTTTTATGATGTTTTGTTTACCGTACGTTCTCCGTCCGCAGCAGCAGGACGCTCTGAACCGGCACCTTTACCCGCAGAACGGCCTCGCCACTGACGGTCAGTGCCATTTCTTCTTCCCAGATCTTGCCGTCGTCCAACCGGCAAAGCGTGAGCGTCTCGTTTTCGCCCAGACCGCTGAGCTTCAGCGTAACAGTCGTATCATCGCCGTCGTAGTTGGAGACCATGACGCACTTGTCCCCCTCGCTGCGGGCCGCCACGGCGTACACACCTTCGGCTTCACCCTCTGCGGCAACGGCACTGCCCAGCGCGTACATCTGTCCATATGCGACGAAGCTGTACCATGGCAGATCTGTGGTTCCGTCGTTCTGATTCTGGAACCCGTTGTAGCTGCTGGTGTGGAAGCAGTAGTAGCAGGCCACATCCACATAGCGGGTATTCTGCAGCAATGCCAGTACGGCAGCGTTGAAAGAGGCACCGACCATGGTGTGCTTTTCGGCAAAGCCGCCGCCCTCCGCATTGACGTTCCACTCGTTCAGGTGGGCCTCGGTCTGCGTAAAGCCATAGTCATCCAACGTTTCGCGCACATACTTTGCGTGGGTCAGCAGCTCGTTGATATCACCTGTATAAATATGCCAGCTGAAGAAATCCAGCGGAGCGCCGGTCTCCTTCGCCATTTTCAGGAAATCGTGGAACCAGACGATGAACTCCTTGTAGCTTTCGGGGCAGGTGGTGGAGGTGAGCGGATAGAAGCCGCAGCTGCCGAAGCCGCCGATCTTGATTTCCGGGAAGCAGGCCCTCAGGTGCTTCGCCGTAATGCGGTACAGCTCAAAAAACTCCTCTTTGGTGCCGCCCCACATGCAGGGGCCCCACTTGTTGCCCGGGTTCTCCGGCTCGTTCCAGATCTCCCAATATTTCAGGCCGTAGGTAAAGCCGTCCGCCCAGCCTTCGTTGTAGTGGCGCACCACGTGCTCGCAAATGCGCGCCCATTTGGCAAAATCCTTTGGAGGCAAAGAGGTGATCTTTTTGCTGCCCCATTCGATGGTGACGCCCAAACGGTAGTAGGCTTCGCAGCCGGCAGCCTGAATGCCGCCGATATACTCATCGGTGTAGTGGAAGTCGTAGCTGGCCGGATCGTTTTCATCCGCGTCAAAATTCGGAAAAATGTTTGGAATATCCACGAAATAGCTGCCGCCGTAAGCGCCGCCGCAGTCGTGCAGACGGCAGTAAGGAATGTTGCCCTCTTTGAAATATTTAAGGATGGTCGTCTGATCGCTGCCCTGCATTTTGCTGTAAGGCGCACAGCACACGCCGTGCAGCGGCTTGACCGAGCCTGTCACCTTGGAAAAATCGACAGAAAACATATTCATAATTATTCCTCCTTGCTCGATTTTTAAGTATATTTATTCACACCGTTTGAATCAGCCAAACGGGCGGAATTTATCGCTTTCTTCCAGCTCCAGCAGCTCCACCATGCGCCGGAAGCCCTCCATTGCCGCGGCAAGCCCCTCGGGCGTGTGTGCGTCGCTGCCCAGATAGAACTTGCAGCCGCAGGCTTTGGCAATGCGGTAAGGCCGCAGTACGCGGGGCAGCTCGGCTTCGGTATACCGGAGGATCGGCATGTTCAGCTCGATACCAAGGCCGACCTTTGCCGCACGGGTAAACAGATCGGTGTACTCGGCATCCGTCACCATATCCATCACAGTCAGATGATCCTCCCACGCGGCGGGGGCCATCAGGCTGCAGCTGAGATGCGCAAGACCGATTTTTTCAAAGGGAAGATCTGCTTTCAGCAGCGCATCAAAGCGTTTGACAAACAGCGCGGCACGGCGTTCCAGCGAAAAATCCGGCTCGTCAATGGTAAAGCCAGGCATATGCAGATGGGTGGTGGGCACGATGATAAATTCAAACTTATCCAGTTCTTCTTTGGAAACGCCCACGGTAAAGAATTTGTCCATGTCCGTTTCGCAGCCGAAATGGAAGGTGACGCCCTCCGCCTGCGGCAGCGGCAGAGCCCGTGCAACACGGGCATAGTCCTGAATGGTATAAAAATCGAAATTATTTGCCACGGGCAGATGTGCGTCCCAATAATGGTCCGTCAGACAGATATGCTTCAGGCCGTTTTTTACCGCGTAATCCAGAATATTCTGCGGGGTCTGTTCCGGATGATCCGAACACAGCGAAAGCTGCGAATGAATGTGAATATCGTGATCGATCTTATACCGCATAAAAAAACCTCCCAATAACGATCTTAGTGCTTTCATTATAAAAGTTCCTTGCAAAGAAAGCAAGGCCTTTCGCAGAAAATCAGTGTCCTGTTCACACAAATTCAACGCCGCCGCAGGCTTCTTCCACGTGTGACGCACAGAAAAAAGCGCCCGGTACAAAACCGGACGCTTCGCCTTTGATTTATGGAGCCGTACCGCCATCAGGCTCCGGCATACGCCATCTCCATCAGACGGGTGAGGTGCTTGGCCTCTTCAATGCCGCAGCCTTCCAGAATATTTCCGGTGCAGAACTGCTCAATGGGAGAGGGCAGATCCTTTTCCACCATCACAGCCTGCGGTGCATCCCGGCCGACCGTTTTTTCCACCGTACCGCCGATGCCGACAACACGGCCGTTTTCGCCGCCGACCTCGATGGTCATGGGGCATCCCACAGACACAAAACCGGTTTCATTGAGGGCAATGCAGCCGTCCGCATACTGCATGACGGTAACGGCATTGTCCTCCACCCTGTCGGTGTTGAGCGCCGCCGCATCGGGATCGCTGCAGGCGAGCGTAAAGACCGACTTTGCCGCCACAGGCATACCGCAGAACCAGTCCGCCAGATACATGCCGTGGGCGCCAAGGTCGATCATCGCGCCGCCGCCGCACTCCTTTGCATCGTAAAAATGCTTCGGCAGCCAGTTGCCGGTGCTGCCGTTGTGGACGTTGCGGTAACGGAAATAGTTGATTTTGCCCAGCTCGCCGCTTTCCACAGTCTTTTTGACCGCGCGGATCCATCCTGCATACTTATGAGGCAGCGAAATGACAAATTTTACGCCGTTTTCAGCAACGGCAGCGGCAATTTTTTCGCAGTCGGCGCTGGTTAGAGCAAGAACCTTTTCGGTAAAAATATCCATTTTAGCCTCAGCCAGACGGCAGATGACCTCCGTGTGAGTATCGGTGGAGGTGGACACGATCGCCGCATCCGCACCGCTTGCCAGAAGCTCCTCAAAAGAGGCGAACTCTTTTACGCCGTACTTTTCGCAGAACGCTTTGCGCCATGCCGCGTTCGGCTCATAGACGCCGATGACGTCGGTATACTTGGCCGCCGTCTGATAATAGCCCTCAGCATGGACGTGCCACAGGCCGCAGATTACAGTTTTCATTCAAAGTACACCGGCTTTCCAGTTTTGCTGGAGGTGTAGATGGCCTCCAGGATCTGAGAGACCACGTAGGCCTGCTCGGGCAGAACGACGGGATCGGTATCTTCCACAACAGCCTTGATCCAGTTGCGGGCTTCCACCAGTGCGGGAGTCTCCTCCACGCCGGCATAGAAGTTGACGCCGCCGGCGGAGGTATCGACCTCGGTCTTTTCCTGACGGTTCAGCTCCACCTTATTCAGCACAAGCTTATCGTTCTTGATCTGCAGACCGGCGCGACTGCCGCACAGCACGCAGCTGCCCTCGGCAATGGGCTCGGCGGTGTTCAGCGCCCAACTGGTCTCCAGCATGATGGTGGCACCGTTCTTCATCACGATCATGGCGCAGGCTGCTTCTTCCAGCGGAGTGGTGGAGACGCCGTTGTCGCCCCAGATGTTGCCCGCTTCGGGATGCTCCATCTTTTTATGGGTCTTGCCCAGAACGACGGAGGGTTCGTAGTTGTTCATCAGATACAGGGTCAGATCCAAAGAATGGGTGGCGATATCAATGATGGGGCCGCCGCCCTGCTCTTCTTCATTCAGAAACACGCCCCAGTTGGGAGTGCCGCGACGGCGGATGGCCAGACAGTTGGCGTAGTAGATCTCGCCCAGCGCATCGGTGTCGATATACTGCTTCGCAAAAATGCTCTGGGGCTTTTGACGATGCTGATAGCCGATGGTCAGCTTTTTACCGGTTGCCTTGGCAGCATCCACCATACGCTTGGCGTCAGCCGCGGTCTTGGCCATGGGCTTTTCGCACATGACGTGCTTGTCCGCATACAGGGCGTCTACCGTAATATTGGCATGGGACTTGTTCGGGGTCAGCACGTGCACGACCTCGATCTCCTTATCCTTCAGCAGCTCCTTGTAATCGGTGTAAACCTTGGCGTCGGGTGTGCCGTATTCTTTTGCGGCCTTGACGGCACGCTCTTCAATAATATCACAGAACGCGACCAGCTCCACATTGGGAATTGCATGCAGCGAGGGCATATGTTTGCCGTTGGCGATGCCGCCGCAGCCGATAATACCAACTTTTACGATTCTATCCATCTTCTTTTCCTTCCTGCTGGCAGCCTTTTTCTCCTAGCCGCCCCGCAACTTTATACTACCATTCCCACGGCGAATATGCAACATTTATTTTTTCAGAAACAGTTATTTTACCGCTCCATCAGCTTTGTCCGCATTTTTATGGACTTTTTTACGGTAATTATAAATTATTCCTTTCTCAACACTGACATGATCAAAAAATTCAAACCCCCGTTCTGTCAATTCCCGATCAGGCGCCGTCCGTCTGAACTCATCATCACCGTTGCATATAACGATCCATCCACCGTTTTTCGTGACCCTTTCCATTTCTGCAATCTCTTCTTCATATGCATCACCAACAACATGACCGCTGAGTACAACGTCAAAGGTATCATCCTCATAAGGAAGACAGCACACTTCACCGTCCAGCACTTTTACATTTGTTATTTCATCCCGTTTTATTTTATCCCTCATGTACTCACGAAGCCGGTCACATGGCTCACTTGCATAAATCCGTTTCGCCTTTTTTGCAGCGGCAAAAGCCAGCCTTCCCGTACCTGCTCCCACATCCAAAACTATTTTATCCTGCAACTCAGCCAGTTCATACAGATACTTTTCATCCCAGTTCCGAATATAGTTGACATTTTCCATGATCTCGGGATAAGCGTAAACAACGAATGTTTCATGTGCTTTCAGTATTTTTGTCTCCGCTTCCCGCATCTCACACTCAGTCCAGTTGTCAAACAAAACCGTTTGCACCCGATCCAAAAAGCCGCTGCACTCGGGAGCCTTATGTCGGCAGAAAGTTTTTACATGAGGATATCGATACAAGGCCTTTGCCATATCCGTAAGATAATCTCCGGTATACCACTCACAATCCGTGAGTATCCAGCGCAAAACCCAGCGATCAAACAGCAGAAAGCAATCCACGGTATATTCATTTGCATTGATCCAGTTATAAGACATACTT
>CAZYRD010000121.1:638-7782 GCA_964649475.1 uncultured Faecalibacterium sp. | reverse complement strand
AGCCAGGCCGAAAGGTCCTCCAGCGTGGTGATGCTGTTGATGTGGTGCAGATATTCCGTATTGGCGATAAAAACCTGATGTATGTTGGCGCCGGCATCCACAATGGCGCGGGAAAGAAGCACCAGCAGTTCGATGACGCGGACGCGGATCCGGTCAAGATCAAAATCGCTGCTGAAATAGATGTAGCCAAGCAGTTCATTCAGGGTGTTCTGCGCGCCCTTTTTGTCCTGTGCAAGAATCAGTTCGTGCAGCTGTTTTTCGTAATGCACCTGATAGACGAGTGCGGAGTTGCGGTCCGGCAGCGCATGGGCGTCGTAAACGGAGTTCAGCAGACGGGATTGCTCCAGCAATGCACCCTGCCGCTGTGTGTGAAGAACACCGGAAATATGCGTGGAAACCGCCCGCAGCAGAGACGCGTAATCGCTGACGGTTTCGGTGGAAAGAACGGGCAGCTCTTCCGCCAGACGCCGCTGGGTTCCGTCGTTGATCTCCAGCAGGGTATCCTGCTGTTCGCCCATAACAAACGGTCCTGCTGTCAGGGAGGCAAGCAGGGAGTAGTCCGTATCCAGCACTGCCGAGGCGATAAAGGTCAGGCCCATGGGACAATAGTACGTATAAAGACCGTCCCAGCGGAATGCTTCGCCGCAGCCGTATAAAAATGGGGCAATACGGTTGCAGCGTTCGCAGCTGCAGCGGCTGCAGAAAAAAGAATCCTCCGGTTGGGTACAGTAGGAGATGCTGGCGGGTTCGGGCTCCACAATGCTTACCGCCATCCCGCAAAGCCGTGCCATGTGCTGGGCGTATTCCTGGCTTTTGATAAAAAGATCCGGTTTCACAGTATTCACCTCCGTTGCGGCTATTGCAATAAATATATCATAAAACAAGATGAAAAACAACAACAGACGAATGAAAAAAGCAAAGATGAACGTTTTGGGCACGGGATAAATATTTTACAAAAAACAACGAAGAAAGGACTAGCATTTTTATAACAGGCATGTTAAGATTTTTGGTGTAACAAAGTGACCGCAAAGCGGAAGCGGAGGAATGAAAATGGTTGTTATTTTGGAAAAGAAGGATGGTAAAACTGAACGGTATACGCCGGAAAATTTTGAACCGGGGATGCTGCTTTCAGAGGTTCTTCACCGATGCGGCGTGCCGTTTGAAATGCCCTGCGGCGGACGTGGTACCTGCCGGAAATGCCGTGTGTGGGTAAGCGGTTCGGTGCAGCAGCCTGCGGCTGCCGAACAGGCGCTGCTTTCGCAGGCGGAGCTTGCGGACGGCGTACGGTATGCCTGCATGACAAAGGTCGATGGCGACATCACTGTTCGCCTGTTTGAAAAAGGTAAAAGCGCGATACTGACTCAGGGCGCGCTTGCGCCGTATGTGCTGCAGCCCTGGGGAAAAGATCATGGTATTGTGATCGACATCGGTACCACCACGCTGGCCGGATATCTGTATCGCCTTGCCGATGGCGTGCAGCTGGCAACCGCCGCAATGCCCAACCCGCAGACCGCATTCGGCGCGGATGTCATTTCCCGGTTGCAGGCGAGCAGCGAAGGGCAGGGTATGGCTCTTGCACAGAGCATCTGCGGTGCACTTTCCTCCCTGATGAAGGAACTGGGCAGTTCTGCGGCTGTAAAACCCGAAAATATTGACGCAGTGGTGCTTACCGGTAATACCGCGATGCTGTATCTGCTGACAAAGCGGGAAGTGAAGTCGCTGATCGCCGTACCGTTCGAGCAGGATCACTGCTTTGGTGAAACGTATCCTGCAGCAGAACTTCTGGGTGAAGAAGATCTGCCGGTAAGCCGGGAGGCAGCAGTCTATCTGCCCCGCACCATTGCGGCTTATGTGGGCGCGGATATCACTACGGCCATGATGACCACCGGTTTCGATGGTGTTCCTGCGCAGGATGGCGTCAGTCTGCTGGCGGACATCGGCACCAACGGTGAGATGGGCCTTTGGACGCCGGAGCAGGTGTATGTCTGCTCTACGGCGGCGGGGCCTGCCTTTGAAGGCGCCGGTCTCAGCTGCGGTATGAGCGCACGGGAAGGCGCGATCAATAAGGTGGAATATAAAGATGGAACGCTGGTCAGTCATGTTATCGGTGAAAAGCCGGCACAGGGTATGTGCGGTTCCGGTGTGGTGGATACCATTGCGGCGCTGCTGGAAGCGGGCGTTCTGGATGAGAGCGGCCGTCTTTGGATGGACGGTCATGATTTTGAAGAAGCGATGCGTACGGTTGACGGCCAGCCCGCACTGGAGCTTCCGGGCACTTCCGTCGTTCTGACACAGGCGGATATCCGTGCCATCCAGCTGGCGAAAGCGGCCATTGCAGCCGGTATGCTGGCGCTGCTGAATGCGGCGGGCGTAAAACCGGCACAGGTGGAGCAGCTGTATCTGGCAGGTGGTTTCGGCAACTGTATCGACGTAAAGAGCGCTTCGGCGATCGGACTGATCCCGCCGCAGCTGGCGGATGCGGCAAAGCCGGTGGGCAACGCCGCCGGCGCCGGTGCGGCGCTGCTGCTGCTGGACGGTGAGAAAAAGGCGGCATCCGAAGCTCTGGCAGCACAGGCAAAGAATCTGGAACTTTCCACCGATCCCTATTTTATGGAACAGTATGTGGAACAGATGATGTTCGGCAATGAAGATATGATGCTTTGAGCAGCTATGCGGCTGGCAAAGCAGACAGGAGAAGGAACAAATGACGAGCAAAGAACGTTTTGAACGAGTTTTGAACCGTAAACCGGTAGATCGTGCACCGGCGGTGGAATGGGCAAGCTGGTGGGATGTTACCTGCGAGCGCTGGTACAGCGAAGGGCTTCCCCGTGAAAAGGACGGTACGCCTTATGCATTGAACCGCCAGTTCGGTCAGGACAAGCTGTGGCAGATCTGGTTTCCTATCCGCACGAAGGATTGCCCCACGGCGGCTTACCATGGTGCGCCGGTGCTGGAGGATCCCGAAAAATACGAGGAATTCCGTGACAAATATCTGTATAAGGATGAAACGCTGGATGAGATCCGCAGATTGCTGGATCGTTATCTGGAGTGCGATCCCGATGGCGAATATGCGTTATGGTACACGCTGGAAGGCTTTTTCTGGTTCCCTCGCACCCTGTTTGGCATCGAGGATCATCTGTATGCGTTTTACGATTATGAGGACGTCATGCTGCAGATGAACCGCGACGTCTGCGATTTCTACAAAAAGGTGCTGGAGATCGTGTACGAAAAGGTGCAGCCGCAGTTTATGACCTTTGCGGAGGATATGTCCTACAACAACGGGCCGATGATCTCGCATGAGCTGTATCGGAAATTCATGGCGCCGTTTTACAATGAGCTGATCCCATTTATCAAATCCAAGGGGACGAAAGTGTTTATTGATACCGACGGCAGCGTCGAGCCTCTTATTCCGTGGTTCCTGGAGTGCGGGATCCAGGGCGTACTGCCGCTGGAACGGCAGGCCGGCGTGGATGTCAACCGGATCCGTTCCAATTATCCGGATTTCCTCATGATCGGTGGTTACGATAAAACCATCATGAAGAACGGTGAAGCGGCAATGCGCGCCGAATTCGAGCGCCTGAAACCGGCGATCCAGTCCGGCGGCTACATCCCGTCGGTGGACCATCAGACGCCTCCGGATGTTTCGCTGGAAAACTATAAAATCTACATGAAGCTGCTGAAAGAGTATACGGTATACGAATAAACAGGCAGGCCGTTCGTTTTGTATGGACGGCCTGTTTTTTTGGTGTACTTTATAGACAAATTATGCTAAAATAAAAGAAAAACAGCCGGGAGATATCTTGCGATGAAATACGACGTCAGTGTTGTGCGCTGTAACAACTATCAGCCGCAGATCGTAAATAAAGCTCTGCAGCAGGCCCTTGAACCGATCGGAGGGCTTGACTGGGTGCGGCCCGGTATGCGGATCGCACTGAAGGCTAATCTTGTATGTGCGCATAAAAAGGAAGCTGCCGCGACGACACATCCCGCCGTGCTGGCAGAGCTTACCCGTATGCTTACCGCGCGGGGAGCGACAGTCGTGATCGGTGACAGCCCGGGTGGGCTGTATAACGAAGTTGTTCTGAAACGAGTCTATGAGATCACGGGAATGAACGAGGCTGCAGCCGCAGGCGCAATGCTCAATGATGATTTTGAAGAGCAAAACGTGTCGTTTCCTCAGGCGGCAATTGCGAAAAGCTTTTCCTGCACGGCATGGCTGCAGAAAGCCGACGCGATCATCAATGTGTGCAAGCTGAAATCGCACGGTATGATGGGAATGTCCGCTGCGGCAAAGAATATGTTCGGCGCGATCCCCGGAACAAAAAAGCCGGAATACCATTTCCGCTTCCCCAATATGGAAGATTTCGCCGATATGCTCATTGACCTTGACGAGTATTTCAAACCGGTGCTGAATATTGTTGATGCAGTGGTAGGGATGGAGGGGAACGGCCCCACGCAAGGCAAGCCCAAAACGATGAATGCGCTTGTAGCATCGGCTTCTCCGCATGTGGCTGATATGGTCTGCGCAAAGATCCTTGGCTTTCAGCCAAAGGAGATCCCGACGCTGACAGCAGCACAAAACAGAGGCCTTGTGCCGCAGACGCTGGAAGAGATATCGGTGTTCGGTGCGGTTGAGGAGTTTCTGATCACCGATTTTGAAAAAATTGATACACGGAACGACCTTACCTTTAAAAATGCAGCGGGCGGCGGTCTTGCAGGGCAGATGTTCAGCGTTGTAGCCAAAAGAGTTCTGGAGTCGCGTCCACAAGTGGTAAAACCGGAGTGTGTCGGCTGCGGCGAATGTGCACGGATCTGTCCGGCGAAGGCCATTGATATGCGGCAGAGGCTGCCGGTGATTGATCGGGAACGCTGCATACGCTGTTTCTGCTGTCAGGAATTTTGCCCCAAAGGCGCCATGAAGGTGAAACGAACCGTACTTGCACGTATACTTACGCGTTGAAGGAGGAAGAAAATATGAATGATCGTTATTGGGATGGCGCATTTTTGCGCGATGAAGACACCATGTGGCTGAAACGTCCCAGCTCCCGGGCAAGAGAGGACTGGATGACCTCGCTGCCGGTGGGCGATGGCTATACCGGTGCGCTGTTTTTTGGTGCGGCAGGCTGCGATGTGCTGCGTCTGACCCGGCATGACCTTTGGGCGGGAGCAAGCACAAAGGGCGAGCTGCCGGATCTTTCCGGCGTGCTTGCCGGCATGCGCGAAAAGATGGACCGCAACGACTGGCCTTCTGCCAACATGGATATGACAAGGGCTCTGCAGGAAAGCGGTTATCGTCAGGAGATCGCCAATCCTTTCCCGCTTGGACAGATGGAGCTGAAGGCGGTGGATATCGAAGCGCCGTTTACCCACTACCGACGCGGTCTGCAGTTTGCAAAAGCGGAGGCGTTTGCGCGCTGGAACTACGGCAGTGCCCGCAGCCTGCGCCGCTGCTTTGTGTCACAGGCGGATCACTGTGTGTGGTTTTCCATTGAAGAGGATACCCCTCGTGTGCTGGAATTGACCCTTGCGCCGACCACGCAGGTGAAACAGGATCCCGTACATGATGCGGCTGTCAAGGCGGCCAAAACGGTTATCGATGGCGATATTCTGGTATACACCACGGTTGTGGAAGGTAAAACCATCGGCATTGCGGCGCAGGTTCTGCCCAACGAAAGCTCGGAAATTGAAGTTTGCGAAGGGTATCTGCTGCTGAAAGGCAATGGATTTGCCGTAAAGCTTGTCACCTTTATACTTGACAATGAGGTAAATTTGCCCGTATATTGCCGCGGAATACTGAATCAGACCGGCAATACGGCGTATGAACAGGCGTTTGAGGCACATACTGCGCTGTGGGAGCCGTCGTACAAGGATGTTCTGATCACCATCGGCGGCACGGAACCGACAGAGAACCGCTGCAATGAAGTCTTGATGGATGAGGCGTATGAGGCTGCCGCAGAACCGCAGCTGTACCAGAAGCTGTGGCGTTTTTCCCGATATTTGTTCCTGAGCGGAACAGCGAAAGACTCGAATCCGTTCCCGCTTTACGGCCTTTGGAGCGGCGAGTTCGGGCTCAACTGGGCGCAGCATGTCGCCAACGAAAATGTGCAGATGCTGTATTCCGGTGCGGCTGTCAGCGGTCAGTTTGATGCGCTGCGCAGTCTGATCCGGTATTATACCGGCAAAATGGATGATTACCGTAAAAATGCCCGTAAGCTTTTTGGCTGCAACGGTATCTGGGTGCCGGCGTATACGGCGCCCGAAGGATTGAACGGCGAAGCCACCACCGGTCCTGCGGTAAGCGTACCGGTCATTCTGAACTGGATCTCCGGCGCGGGCTGGCTTTCTTCCATGTTCATGACATGTTATCGTTACACGGGGGATAAGGAGCTGCTGCGGCAGGATATCCTGCCGTTCATGATCGAAACGGCGCGCTTTTATGCCGATTATGTGCGCTTTGATGCTAACGGCCATTGCCGCATCTATCCCTCGGTTTCTCCCGAAAATACCCCGGGCAACCTGATGCCGGAGCATTTCAGCGAGAACATGGGGCATATCTGTCCTGCCGTGGAAAATGCCACCATGGATTTCGCTGTGATGAAGGAGACTCTGCAGAATCTGCTGCAGCTTCTGGAGGACCCCGAGCTGATGCAGCTGGTTGAAGATACCGAGGCGGCACAGTGGAAAAAGCTGCTGGACGCTATTCCGACCTATGCTGTCGATGAAGAGACCGGCTCAGTACGTGAGTGGATCCATCCGCTTCTGACGGAACACCCTTACCATCGGCACGTGTCCCAGATGTACCCCGTTTTCCCAGGCTTTGAAGTGCGTGCGGACAACGAACCCGAACTGCTGAAAGCTTTTGAGATCGCGACCCGCAGCCGTGTTCTTGGCAGCAAATCCGGCTGGGCGTTTGCGCATCTGGCCGCGCTTTGGGCGCGTTTTGGCGATGGCGAACAGGCTTTGCAGGAACTTGATCTTCTGACAAAGGCCTGCATGCTGGAAAATTTCTTTACCCTGCATAACGACTGGCGGCACATGGGTGCAAGCATGGATCTTGGCGTATTTGTACCGGTGCAGCTGGACGCGCTGATGGGTGCGGCAAACGCCTTGCAGGAAATGCTGGTGTACGGTGCACCCGGCGTAT
>CAZYRD010000121.1:0-628 GCA_964649475.1 uncultured Faecalibacterium sp. | reverse complement strand
TCTGCTGTGCGCTTTGCCGGAGCGGTTTGTGACAGGTAAGGCGGAGGGGCTTTATCAGCCATGGGGCAGACTTGACATTTTCTGGGATGCACAGCAGGCACATGTCGTGCTGCATCCCGATAAAGATGCCGTGCTGACGGTGCTGCTGCCGGGCGGTAAAAAACAAATCGTCACGCTGAAAAACGGTATGCCGGTTGAGATGGATTTTGCCCGCTGCAAGGCCTGACCGATATAAAGCAAAGAGGAAACAGCGATGAATTTTATCAAGGCGATCAAAGATACCGGTGCGGACAAAAAGGCAAAGCTTAGGCCCATGCTGACGCCATGGGGCGAAACCCTGAATAAAACCATACCGCTGCCGGAATATCCCCGGCCGCAGATGGTACGGAAAAACTGGCAGAATCTGAACGGCGAATGGCAGTGTGCTTTTACGGCGACAGACGCGGTGCCTGCAGTGTTTGACAAGAAGATCCTTGTGCCATTTTCCCCGGAAAGTATTCTTTCCGGGGTGGAACGGCAGCTGCAGCCGGATGAATTTCTGTGGTACAACCGCAGCGTTACAATAGAGGAGTTCCCGCAGAACAAGCGCTGTCTGCTGCATTTTGGCGCGGTGGATCAAAATGCGCTG
>CAZYRD010000120.1:0-7789 GCA_964649475.1 uncultured Faecalibacterium sp. | reverse complement strand
GCCGCACTCACAGTGCTCGTCGTGCTCGTGGTGGTGGTGCTCGTGCTCCTCGTGCTCGTGATGATGGTGCCCGTGGTCGTGGTCGTGGCAGCCGCACTCACAGTGCTCGTCGTGCTCGTGGTGGTGGTGCTCGTGATGATGATGCTCGGCCTCGGCGGTCAGCTCGGCAAGTTCGGCGGCCAGCGTGTTGCGGTGCTCCATCGCTTCCACGATCTGCGCGCCGACCAGCTGGGGCCAGGGGGTGGTGATGATGGTGGCAGTGCTGTTATGGGTGCGCAGCAGCTCCACGCAGGCGGCCAGCTTGGCGTCGCTCATGCCGTCGGTACGGCTCAGCACGATGCAGTTGGCGTTTTCGATCTGATTGTTGAAAAACTCGCCGAAGTTTTTCATGTACATTTTGCATTTGCCCGCGTCGGCCACGGTGGTAAAGCTGTTCAGGCTCACGTCCTCCATGTGCAGATCCTGCACGGCGCGGATAACGTCGCTCAGCTTACCTACTCCGGACGGCTCGATGAGAATACGGTCGGGGCGGTAGGTCTCCAGCACCTTGGCCAGCGCTTCGCCGAAATCACCCACCAGACTGCAGCAGATGCAGCCGCTGTTCATTTCTGTCACTTCAATGCCGGCGTCCTGCAGAAAACCGCCGTCAATGCCGATCTCGCCGAACTCGTTTTCGATCAGCACCAGCTTTTCACCGGCAAAGGCCTCGGCGATCAGCTTTTTGATCAGCGTGGTTTTGCCGGCACCCAGAAAACCGGAAAAAATATCGATCTTTGTCATGTTTCATCGTCCTTTTCTTTAAGATGACCCCAATGGGGAGAAAATGCTTTCCAACAATATAGTATACCTCTTTTTGACGCAAAAAACAACCCGCAGATTGCAGCATAGGGCCGTTTACCGCGCGGCGGCAGAGAAAAAAATTCGACGTGTGCCGCATCCGGCGGAAAATGAAAAAATTTCCGCAAAAAACTTGACAAACCGGGAACGCGGCGGTATAATCGACTCAAATTTCAAAACAAAAACCGATGAGCAAGAGTAAGTAACCGGTCGAAGATGTTTTCAGAGAGCTGCGCGGTGGTGTGAGCGCGGCAGCGGAACGGACGGCGAATGGACTTGCGAGGGCGGCCGAACGTGTGCACCGCAGGGGGCGCATCAGTAGCAGCCGACGGGTACCGCACCCGTTACCAGCGCGGCCCATATCACAGGTATGGAGCAGAGTGGGTGAAGTTTTTTCACCAACCCGGGTGGCACCGCAGGCGCTGTATTTCAGTCCTTGTCCCGTGGATCAGTGATGATCCATGGCAACAAGGGCTTTTTTGTTTTTAAAAACACAGGAAAGGGAGGATGTCCGTATGAACGAAAGACTGAAACACACCGGACGATGGCGGCGATGGCGACGCCGGGAACAAAATTGGAACGACCGCACATCCACCCTTTTGAACGATACGAACGCAGAAAGGAACACTGTTATGAAAAAGAATATCATCCGTAAGCTGACCGCTCTCGCCCTCACCGTTATCATGGCACTTTCTCTGGCTGCCTGCAGCAGCGGCGGCGTGCCGGTCATCGGCCTCAGCCAGTACGGCGAGCACGCCTCTCTGGACAACTGCCGCCTCGGCTTTGTGCAGGGGCTGACCGACGCCGGTCTTGTGGAGGGTACGGATTACACGCTGGACTACCAGAATGCCGGTTTTGACGACAACATCGCCATTCAGATCGCCCAGAACTTCGCCGCCAACAACGTGGCGCTGATGTGCGCTGTGGCCACCCCCAGCGCCACCGCCTGCTATGCCGCCAGCGAGGACAAGGATATTCCCGTCATCTACAACGCCATCAGCGATCCCGAGGCCGCAGGCCTGACGGTGGGCAACATCACCGGTGTTTCCGACAAGCTGCCCGTCGCCGCGCAGCTGGAGCTGATCCGCGCCATGCAGCCCGATGCAAAGACCATCGGCATCCTGTACACCACCAGCGAACCCAATTCCGTCTCCGCCATTGCGGAATACCAGGCGCTGGCGGGTGAGTACGGCTTTGCCATCGATGCCATCGGCGTCACCGCGCAGTCCGAGGTCACCCAGGCCACCGATACCCTGCTCCAGCACGGTGTGGACTGCTTCTCCAACCTGACGGACAACAACGTGGTGGGCGTGCTGCCCAGCATTCTGGAAAAGACCAACGAGGCGGGCATCCCCGTTTACGGCAGCGAGATCGAGCAGGTCAAGCTGGGCTGCGTGGCCTCCGCCGGTATCGACTATTTTGAACTGGGCAAGCAGGCCGGTGCTATGGCCGCCCGCGTGCTGGCCGGTGAAAGCGCCGCCGATATCCCCGCCGAGACCGTCTCCGGTTTTGAGATCTACATCAACTCCGCCGCACTGAGCGCCATGGGCGTCACCGTGCCCGCCGAGGTGGCCGAAAAGGCGATCGAAGCGGAATAACAGCCGGAAAGGCCGGTTTTAAAAAGAGCAAAACCGAAAGGAATCATCGAATATCATGCTGGATCTTATCATCAGCACGCTGACACAGGGCTTTATTTACGCACTGCTGTCCTACGGCATTTACATCACTTATAAAATACTGGATTTTCCCGACCTTACCGTGGACGGCAGTTTTCCGCTGGGCGCCGCGGTCACCGCAGTGCTTCTGGTACGCGGTGTGGACGCATGGCTGACCCTGCCCATCGCCATGGCGGTGGGCGCGCTGGCCGGGTTTATTACGGGGCTTATCCACGTGCGTCTCGGCGTGCGGGATCTGCTTGCCGGTATCATCACCATGACGGCGCTGTTCTCCATCAATCTGCAGATCGCCGGCTCCAACCTGTATGTGGAGCGTGAGATCGATACCATCTTTACCGCACCCGCCACTATGGCGCTGCTGGGCGGTGTTTCGCTGATGCTGCGCAAGCTGATCGTTTCGCTGGTGCTGGCGCTGGTGGTCAAGCTGGTGCTGGACGCCTACTTCAACACCAAAAACGGCCTGCTGCTGCGCGCGGTGGGCGACAACAGCACGCTGGTCACCACCCTTGCCAAAGATAAGGGCAGTATGAAGATCCTTGGCCTTGTCATCGCCAACGCGCTGGTGGCGCTTTCCGGCAGTGTCATCTGCCACGAGCAGCGCGCTTTTTCCAGCACCATGGGCACCGGCCAGATGGTGTTCGGCCTTGCCACCGTCATCATCGGCACCACGCTGTTCAAAAAGCTGTCCTTTGTCAAGGGCACGACGGCGGTGGTGGCCGGCAGCATTATTTACAAAGCGTGCATTCAGGCGGCCATCAGCCTGGGCCTGCCCGCCAATCTGCTCAAGCTGGCAACGGCGGCGCTGTTCCTGCTGATCCTTGTGCTGGGCGAGCAGAAGGTCCGCATCCATAAGAAAGGCGGTGTCCTCCATGCTTGAGCTTCGTCACATTGCAAAAACCTATAACCCCGGCACCGTCACCGAAATGTGCCTGTTCGATGATTTTAACCTCAGTGTGCCGGAAGGCCAGTTCGTCAGCGTGGTCGGCAGCAACGGCAGCGGCAAAACCAGTATGCTCAACATCATCTGCGGCAGTATTCCTGTGGATTCCGGCGAGGTCGTCATCAACGACACCGTCATCAACGGCCGCAAGGAGTTCCAGCGCTATGCCCGTATGGGCCGTGTGTATCAGGATCCCTCCCTCGGCACCTGCCCCAGTATGACCATTCTGGAAAACCTTTCGCTTGCGGAGAACAAAGGCAAAATGTATGGCCTCGGCCGTGCGGTCAACCGCAAACGCGCGCAGGATTACCGCGAAATGCTTGCCGCGCTGGGCCTTGGCCTGGAAAACAAGCTGGACACCCGCATGGGTTCGCTTTCCGGCGGTCAGCGGCAGGCGGTGGCGCTGCTGATGGCCACCATGACGCCGCTGGACTTCCTCATTCTGGACGAGCACACCGCCGCGCTGGATCCCCGTACCGCCGAGCTGATCATGCAGCTGACGGATAAGGTCGTGCGGGAGAAAAAGCTCACCGCCATTATGGTCACCCACAACCTGCGTTATGCGGTGGAGTACGGCGACCGTCTGCTGATGATGGACCGCGGGCACATCGTTATGGACAAGACCGGCGAAGAAAAAGCCGGCCTCGTGGTGGACGACGTGCTGAGCGTGTTCAACGCCATCAGCATTGAATGCGGCAACTGATACCGGACATTTTCAATTGGATAAAAAGAGGAACTGCAGCCGCGGCATTGCGCGGTTTTGGAGCAGGTCCTCTTTTTGTACCACAAAACGGCCGCCAAAAGACCGTTTTGCTATGGAATCAAATCATTTTTTGATAGTTTCTCAATGATCGAATGTGAAGTTGAATCAATAAAAGGAGAAGGACCGTGCAGCGAATTCTTACTGGCGACCGCACCACCGGCCGCCTTCATCTGGGCCATTACATCGGCAGCCTGCAAAGCCGTGTGCAGCTGCAGAACGAATACGATGCTTTCATCCTGCTGGCGGACGTACAGGCACTGACCACCCATTTCAAGGACCCGCAGCTCATCCGTGACAGCATTTATCAGGTCGCCATCGACAACCTT
The DNA here is from genome assembly GCA_964649475.1 of uncultured Faecalibacterium sp. Classification (GTDB taxonomy): domain Bacteria; phylum Bacillota; class Clostridia; order Oscillospirales; family Ruminococcaceae; genus UBA1762. Next base: position 3,247 of record CAZYRD010000120.1, on the reverse strand, counting down.
TCCGTCGGGCTGGATCCGGAAAAAATCACCCTTGTGCAGCAATCGCAGGTGGGCGCCATTGCCGAGCTGACGGTGCTGTTTTCCATGCTGGTCAGCGTCAACAGCCTGCGGCACAACCCCACCATCAAGACCGAGGCAAAGCAGTACGGCTACGATGACCTCACCTACGGCTTCCTCGGTTATCCGGTCAGCCAGACGGCGGACATCGCGTTTTGCGGAGCGGAGCTTGTGCCGGTGGGTGAGGATCAGCTGCCGCACATGGAAGCAGCGCACAAAATATTGCGCCGATTTAATGACCTGTACGGTGAAACCTTCAAAATACCGCAGGCTCTGCTGAGCGCCACGGCCCGGCTGCCCGGGGTGGACGGCAACGCCAAAATGGGCAAGAGCCTGAACAACGCCATCTATCTTTCGGATGACGCCGATACCGTTGCGGCAAAGCTGCGTACCGCCCGCGCTGACGCCCGCCGCCTTGCCGCCACCTACCCCGGCAATCCGGAGGGGAGCACCGTCGGCGTATACTTCGGGGCTTTTTCACCGCAGCGCTATGCGGAGCTTTGCGAAAACTGCCGCGGCGGACGCATCGGCTGCGCCGCCTGCAAAAGCCAGCTGACGCAGGAGCTGAATGCTCTGCTGGAGCCGTTCCGCGAAAAACAGGCGTACTGGCAGGCGCATCGGGAGCAGGTGCGGGAGCTGATCGCCGCCGGCACCGCCCGCGCCAACGCCATCGGCGCCGAAACGCTGTACCGTGTCAAAAGCGTCATGTCTGTTTTGCTGTAAAAAAGAGAGCCGTCTGCGGCGGAAAAGCCTGCCGCAGGCGGCTCTCATCATAGAGCTTGTATCTGTCGGTATGCCCGGCCGCCAGATAAGCAGGCGTCAACCCAGCAGCGGTGCGGCCTCGGGGAAATATTTTTCGTAAAAAGCACGCAGACTGCCGGTGTAGATGCGGTCGGCGGTCTCGGGGCCGCTGCGCAGAAATTCCAGCGCATAGCCGCAGTGTGCGGCAACGCCGTATTTCAGCGCGTCCTCGTCGGCGTCAAAGGCCTCGTGATGATTGATGGCGGTGATGCCTTTTTCCTCATTGCCCACGCCCAGCATGAGATAGGCGCCCGGCCACAGCTTTGCGGTCAGGGCGTGGCTCTCGCTGCCCATGGCAGGGGGGAGGGTCGGCAGACCGTCAGCGGAAAAAACGTCGGTAAGAGCCTGGCGGGCAAAGGCGGTGCAGGCGGGATCGTTGTACACCGGAAGCGAGGGTACTGCCACATGGTGCTCGGCTTTGCAGCCGTATACGGCTGCGGTGCCTTCAATGGCTTTGATCAGCTGTTCCCGTACGCGCAGGCCTTCCTCGTGGTTGAACACCCGGAAGGTGCCGTTGAAAAACAGCTCGCCGGGGATGATATTGCCGGCGGCACCGGCGTGTACCTGTCCCACCGAGAACACCATCGGGTCGTACGGGTTGGCGTACCGCATGCGCAGCGACTGGATGGTGCCGTACAGCGCCGCAAAGCAGTCGATGGGGTTGTTGCCGGAGCTGGGGGAGGAACCGTGCGCGGTGCGCCCGATCAGTTTTACGTTGAAATCCATGGAGCCGGCCATGGTGGGGCCGGAGGTGACACCCAGCTTGCCGGTGGGGATGGAGGGCACCACATGCATGCCGAAGCTGGTGTCGATCTTCACATTGTTGTCAAACAGCCATTTCAGCAGCCAGATCAGATTCCCGCCGCCCTCTTCGCCGCGCTCGAACATCAGAACGATGCGCCCGGGGATTGTATCTTCGCTTTTTTTCAGCAGCTTTGCCGCGCCAAGCAGCATGGCGGCGTGACAGTCGTGGCCGCAGGTGTGGGAGATGCCTTCATTCAGCGAAACCGCCGGTTTAGGCATGCCGCCGCCGTTTACAGGGCTTTCCGTACCCGGCAGCGCATCAATGTCCGCGCGCAGCAGTACGGTCCGTCCACGGGTTTCGTCGCCCAGAAAAGCCAGCACACCCCCGTTGGGGACATCGGTGAAGGCAATGCCGAGGGATTTCAGCTCGCCGCAGATATGCGCCACGGTGGCATCCTCCTGAGAGGAGAGTTCGGGATGCTGATGGAACCAGCGCCGCAGACCGATGACATAGTCCTCGATCTCTGCGGCAGCGTTCAGAAGGTCGTTCATAGGGGGGATCTCCTTTCGGTTTTCTGGCACAAGTATAGCAGAAAATATGCGGCAGGTAAACAGTCTGCGCAAAGAAAAAACACGGCAAAAAACCACGCAAACATACTTGCACGTCTGAAAAGAGTGTGCTATACTGTACATAAATAAATGGCTGCAAACACAAATTTGCCAGAAAAAAGGAGAAACTGCTATGGCAGATCGTGATTATACCGGTCAGGCGATCGGCATTTTTGAGCTGGATGGCCTGCTGGCCTGCTATGTGGCGCTGGACGCCGCCGCAAAGGCCGCCAACATCACCGTACAGGGCGTGGAGCGCAACCGTCTGAAATCCGGCGCCTGCGTCAAGATCCGCGGCGGCGTTGCCGATGTGCGTGCCGCGCTGGACGCCGCTTTGGCTGCCGCCGAAGGTCTGGGCAAGGTGACGGCTTCCACCGTTATTCCCGCACCCGCTTCCGGCACCGAATACAGCATTGCGATGACCATTGGTAAATAAGGAGGTACAGAACATGAGCAAGCCTTACGCTTACGCTATGGTGGAGGTTCTGGGCGCCGCCAATGCCGTTATCGTTGTTGACCAGATGCTGAAAACCGCCAGTCTGGAGTTGGTCTCCCGCGAGACCTCCTGCGGCGGTCATACGACCGTGGTGCTGCAGGGCGATGTTTCTGCCTGCAAGGCCGCTGTGGACGCCGTCAAGGAAGGCTCCGCCTGCGATATCGTTGCCGCTTACGTTGTCAGCGGCCCCTCCGATGAGCTGATCCGCATCATCGAGAACACCGGCATCCGCAAAAAGAAAAAATAAGCAACAACATGGCAAAAAGGCTCCGGTAAGGGGCCTTTTTGTGTTTGAAAAGCAAGTTCCGCACCCACCGGCACAGAAATATTTGACATTTCACCGTTTTTGCGTTATACTGTTACGGTATTCTCGGGTGTAGCGCAGTGGGTAGCGCGGGTGATTTGGGAGCGTGACACGGGCGAAACGCCGCGATTTGGCGAAAGTCCCGAAAATTCTTTGTTTATGCGAACTTTCGGCACTTTATAAAAACTCAAAAATGCGTGAAATTTGCGTTTGACCACAGTTTGTCCCACTTCCAC
>CAZYRD010000119.1:4517-7842 GCA_964649475.1 uncultured Faecalibacterium sp. | reverse complement strand
CCCACGCCGATGATGCCAAGACGTACAGTTTCCATATCAGATATCCTTTCCTTTTTCCTATCGTCAGAATGGTTTTGTGTAAGAGAGAGACGAGTGCTTCAAGGCGCTTACTGCAGGCCGTTGGCCTTCAGGAAGGCGTAGCTGCGGGCGAGGCAGTCAAACGGATCCTCGCCGTTGCAGTCATCCTGCTCCACCAGCGCATACTGCACATGGGTGTCCTCGGCGGCGGCAAAAATGGCGTCCCAGTTCAGGTTGCCCTCGCCGACGGGGGTCATCTTGCGGTCGTAGGTCATGTCCTTGAAGTGGATGCAGGGGGTACGGCCCTCCAGCTTGCGCAGCCACTGGGCGGGGTCGCCGCCGCCGGCCTGTACCCAGAAGGTGTCCATGGTGACACCCAGCTGCTCCGGGGTAAAGCGGTCAATAAGCTGCTGCATGATGATGGAATCGCCCAGTTTGGCAAACTCCATGTGATGGTTGTGATACATCAGCTGGTGCCCCAGCTTGTGCATGGCCTCGCCCACGGGGGCAAACTTCTCCACAAAGGCGTCCATGCCGCAGGCGGCAATGTCGTAATAGCCGATGCCGATATGCTTGCAGTTGTAAACGTCGTGTTCGGCGCAGACGGCTGCGGTTTCGGCGATCATACGGTCGCAGGGAGAGTGGGTGAGCACACAGCGCAGACCGTTCTCGGCCAGCTTGTCCCTGATCCATTCCGGCTCGTAGGCGCATACACCGGAAAGCTGAATGGTCTTATAACCGATGTCGGCCACTTTTTTCAGGCTCTCTTCCAGACCGGCCAGATCCTGACAGGCGCTGCGGATGGTGTAAAATTGAGCTCCGATCTCCATAACGAAACACTCCTTATGTTCAAGATTCTTATAAAAAACAGGGATCACAGACGGGGAAGACGGGAGAAGCGGGATTACGCCAGAAGCTTCTTCAGCGCAGCGGCAGCGGCGTCAAACGCAGCGGCAGGGCTGGGGTAGGCGTACTGATCAATGGTGGTCTCCTCGCCCTCACGCTCCAGCGCTTTCAGGCCGTCAAAGACGCTCAGGTGGGGCTCCAGCGTCAGAACCTTGCCACCCTGAGCTTTGTAAGAGGCCAGAAGCTCGGGCAGATGGCCTTCGCCGCAGCCGGCGGGAACAACGCGGCCGTCGCTGAATGCATCCTTCACGTGGAAATACTCCACGTACGGGTGCAGCAGCTCCCAAGCGGGCAGCGTGGGCTGGCCGCACTGGATGAAGTTGGCGGGGTCGAATACGGCGCGCAGTTCGGGGAAATTGGCATGCAGATCGGCACATTCCTTTGCCATGGCGCCGTAAATGCCTTTTTCGTTTTCGTGGCAAAGCAGCAGGGGGCTGCCCTTGGCGGCTTCGATCATGCGGCCCAGCTGCTCAAAAACCTGTCCGCGGTGCGCGGCGGGGTCTGCACCCTCCGGCAGATAGAAGCTGAACATGCGCAAAGCGCTTGCGCCCAGCGCATCGCCCAGCTCCAGCGTGTGACGGAACAGTTCCAGATGCTTTTCGAAATCATCGGCAAGGCCGATCTTGCCCAGCGGCGAACCGACGGACCAGACGCGGATACCCTCGTCCTCCAGACGTGCGCGCAGCTCTCTGGCTTCGGCCACAGTCAGCTCGGTGACGTTTCTGCCGTCCACACCGCGCATTTCAAGGCAGGGAATGCTGTTTTTCTGCAGTGCGGCGACCTGTCCGTCCATTTTCGGATCGGCCTCGTCCGCAAATGCGCAAAGGATCCAATCGTTCATCCTGTTACCTCTCTTTCCTCGTGCCGCCGACCGGCGGTTTCCTTTTCTCCATTGTAGCGAAAAGCAACCGTGCAATTCAAGTGCAATTACAGCCAATGGTATTGCAAATACGCGCATATTCTGTTATACTGAGGGCGAAAAGGTGGTGGCAGTATTGCAAATATCAGCAGAGTTCCGCTGCGAACGTATTTACGGGCACCATTTGCGTGAAGAGAACCCCGATCCCTCCCACCATGTGATGCACACCCATACCGAGCTGGAGCTGTTTTATTTCATCAGCGGCAGGGCGGGCTACCGTGTGGAGGGAACGCTTTATCCACTGGAACCCGGTGATATTCTGATCATGAGCACGGCCGAGACCCACAGCTTGCAGCTGAACGCATCGGAACCGTATGAACGTATCTCCATCCACTTTTCTCCGGAACTTCTGACCGAGACACTCAACAGCCGTTTGCTTGCACCCTTTACCGAGCGCGCCCCCGGCGTGCAGAATCGCTATACCGCTGCCGAACTGCCCGGTACGTTTGTCAGCCCCTGTCTGGAACGTCTGTTTGTCTGCGGTGCACAGGACGGGGAAAGCGGCATTCTTGCCTATCTGCTGCCGCTGCTGCAGGAACTGTATGCCATCTGGCAGAAACGCAGTCCTGACGCCGGTGAGGAGAACCAGCAGCTGGGTTCGCGGCTGGTGGCGTATATCAACCAGCATCTCACCGAGCTGGATGGCCTTCAGCAGCTGGAGCAGCAGTTCTTTCTCAGCCAGTCACAGATCAACCGGGTATTTCACCGCTTTACCGGTTCCTCCGTGTGGGAGTATGTGCAGATCAAGCGCCTGCTGGCGGCGCGGCAGCTTCTGTATACTGGTGTCGCGCCCAACCGCGCCGCCGCGGCCTGCGGTTATCGGGAATACTCCACCTTTTACCGCGCTTATAAAAAGCGCTTTGGCTGCACCCCTCTGCAGGATCTGCGCACCACGCCGGAACAGCCGGTGTAAGCTTCCGGTTGCCTTTTTATAATTTATATGTTATATAATAATACAGGAAAAGTCCACAGGAGGATGATGCTATGCGTATTGATAAATATCTCAAGGTCAGCCGTTTGATCAAGCGCCGCACCGTTGCCAACGAGGTGGCCGACGCCGGCCGCATCGAGGTCAACGGCCGCCCCGTCAAGGCCAGCTATAATGTCAAAATTGGCGATGTCATCACCGTCACCTTCGGCAACCGTCCCGTAAGCGTGAAGGTGGTCTCGATTGACGAGCCCCGCGGCAAGGATGTCGCCCGGGAGATGTATGAGATCATCGACGAAGGCAAGCCGCTGGCAGCGCATCACGAAGAAGGCTGAGCCGCAGACCGGTGAATTTTCCGCTCCGCAGGTCGGGGCGGTTTTTCTTTTGCTGATTTTTATTTCAGGAAAGCCGGGCAAACGCTGCGGAGGGCTGAAACCGCCTGCCGGAAGCTCCAAAGTGCATTCTTTTATACGCTGCAGGCTTTGCAAAAGGTTTGAAAATTTTGTAAAATCGGCGTTTTGAATAAAGAAAATCTTAAAAATACTGGAATAGAT
>CAZYRD010000119.1:0-4507 GCA_964649475.1 uncultured Faecalibacterium sp. | reverse complement strand
CACGAGAAAATCGAAGCGAGCCGCGGTTTTCGGCCGGCTCTGCCCGTGAAAACGGCATTCTGCGCTTGTCAGCTTCGAAAATCGAGGTTGACGCTGGCGGCCGTTTTTTGATAAAATGCAGGGAGCGGAAAATGATACTTTTGGGAAAGGAGGCAGAATATGGCCCGTATATGGAAAAAGATCCGTTATGCGATCCACTATGCGGCAGGGCGTGTGCGTCATCTGACGGTGCGTTTTAAGGAAGCCCTGTACCGGTTCTGCCGCTGCCGCTTCCAGAAATCCGTGGCTCTTGTGCTGCTTTGCGTAAGCCTGATCGGAGCCATCGAACTGGTTTTTGAACAGATCAATATGATTTATGTTACCGACTCGGAGGGGACATCCAACGTACTGCTGATGCAGGACGAAAGCGCGGAAGAGATCGTCCGGCTGTCCGGCCTTGAGGTCGGCGAGTACGACGAGTATTTCTACACCGCTTACAGCGGCAATCGCGCCGTGCTTACGGTGCAGCGTGCCTACGAGGTCAATGTTACAGCCGACGGCGTCATGCAGACGGCATGGCTCAACGGCGGTACGGTGCAGGATGCGCTGGAACAGCTGGGGATCACGCTGGGCGAGGAGGACTATGTGGAGCCCTCACTGCACACCACGCCGGAGGAAGGGGAGACGGTGCAGGTCTACCGCGTCACCTACACCGACAGCATCGTTCAGACGCCTATTCCCTTTGAAACCGAATACCGCTACACCAGTCTGCTGCATCGCAGCCATCTGCGCAACCGTACCTACGTGATGCAGGAGGGCCGCGACGGCATGATGGAGACCGTATACCGTGAGCGCCGCGTCAACGGCGAGCTGGAAAGCAGCGAGCAGATCGATGAGTATATCACGGTGCAGCCGGTCAGCCAGCAGGTGCTTGCCTACGGTGCGGGCGTGCCCGTTTCCAAGCTGAGCGCACCGGAGGGCTACACCGTTACCAACAACGTGCCCAGCAGCTACAAGTACGTCATTACGGACGCCATCTGTACGGCGTATTCCTCCAATGGCGGCCGCGGCGCAAGCCGGCTTGGTCTGTATGCCGGTACAGTCGCCGTCGATCCCAACAGGATCCCTTACGGCTCGCTGATGTATATCACATCGGCGGATGGAAGCTTCGTCTACGGCTGGGCCATTGCCACCGACACCGGCAAGGCGCTGATGGAAGGAACCATCGACGTTGATCTGTACTATGAAAGCTATCTGGAAAGCTCGCTCAATGGCAAAAAAGCACTGAATGTCTATGTGATAAGCTGAATGCGAACCGCTGCGGCCATTGCGGCTGCGGCGGTTTTCTTTTTTGATAGCTGTCTGTTTCGCTTGCTTTTGATGGATTTTGTCGGAAATGTACAAAATATGCAAGGAAAAACTGAACGTCAGCAAGCGAAAACAACAGAAAAAGCCCTTGAAAAAACAGAAAAAAATGGTATCATATATAGTGTGAGAATGTATCGGCACTGCTCTGCGGCGGCAAAAACGGCGTAAGGGGCAGGCGCAAGCATGACCGAGGCTGTGTATCCAGTAAAAATACCGGGGTATGCGGCCCGGCTTTGCCGTTTGAAAGAAGGGGAGATTTCATTGGTAGAGATCCGTGCGAACAAAGATCTTGAAATGCCCATCTACCTGTTTAAGGAGGGCACCAACTTTGAAAGCGACCGCCTGCTGGGTGCGCGTCTCGTCAATTACAACGGTATGGACGGCGTGCGCTTCCGCGTGTGGGCTCCCAATGCGGTAAGCGTCAGCGTCGTCGGTGATTTCAACGACTGGAACGAGCGCATGAACCCCTGCGGCAATCTGTCCGGCAGCGGTATCTGGCAGACCTTTTGCCCCGGCGTAAAGGAATTTGACCTGTACAAATTCTGTATCCAGACGAAGGACGGTCGCTATCTGTACAAGGCCGATCCCTTTGCACTGCATACCGAGACCCGCCCCGGCGACGCCAGCCGTGTGTATAACCTTGAAAACTACGAGTGGGGCGACGCCGAATGGCAGGCTGCCAAAAAGCTGAAAAACGTGCAGAAGGAGCCGCTGAACATCTATGAGATGCACCTTGGCTCGTGGAAACTGCACGATGACGGCAATCCCTATACTTACCGCGAGCTTGCGGACGAGATCATTCCCTACCTGAAAGAGATGGGGTATACCCATGTGGAGTTTCTGCCCGTGACGGAGCATCCGCTGGACGCTTCGTGGGGCTACCAGACCAGCGGTTATTTTGCGCCAACCTCCCGCTTCGGCAAGCCGAAGGATTTTATGTACCTCATCGATCACTGCCATCAGGCGGGCATCGGTGTCATTCTGGACTGGGTTCCCGCGCATTTTCCCAAGGATGTATTCGGTCTGTACCGTTTTGACGGTACGCCGCTGTTTGAGGACGCTAACCCGCAGCGCGGTGAGCATAAGGAATGGGGCACCGCTGTGTTTGACTACGGCCGCAAGGAGGTGCAGTCCTTTCTGATCTCCAGCGCGGTGCTGTGGCTGGGCAAATACCATGTGGACGGTCTGCGTGTGGATGCTGTGGCCAGCATGCTGTATCTGGATTACGGTCGCAAATCGGATGAGTGGCAGCCCAACTACAAGGGCGGCCGCGAAAATCTTGAGGCGGTGGCCTTCCTGCAGAAGCTTAATAACATCATCGCGGGCAAGTTCCCCGGCGCACTGATGATCGCCGAAGAAAGCACCGCGTGGCCCAAAGTGACCAAACCTGCCGCAGAGGGCGGTCTGGGCTTCAACTTCAAATGGAATATGGGCTGGATGAATGACACGCTGGAATATGTCAAACTGGACCCGCTGTTCCGCAAGGGAAGTCACAATAAGATCACCTTCAGCATGATGTACGCTTTCAGCGAAAATTATGTGCTGCCCGTCTCGCATGATGAGGTGGTCCATCTGAAAAAGAGCCTGCTGGACAAAATGCACGGCAATTACGACGCCAAATTTGCCGGTATGCGTGTGTTCCGCGGGTATATGATGGCGCACCCCGGCAAAAAGCTGCTGTTCATGGGACAGGAGTTCGGCCAGTTCAGCGAATGGAGCGAGAAAAAACAGCTGGACTGGCAGGTGCTGCAGTACGAAAAGCACAGCGGGCTGAAGGCGTTCAACAAAAAACTCAATGCGTTCTATCTGCAGAATCCCGCTTTGTGGGAGTGCGATGACGGCTGGGACGGCTTCACCTGGATCGAACCGGACGACAGCGACCACAACGTGCTGGCTTTTGTGCGCAAGGACAAAGCGGGCAACGCCGTGCTGGTGGTGTGCAACTTCTCCGCCGTGGCCCGCGCAGGCTATGTGGTGGGTGTGCCTGTCGCCGGACGCTGGCGCGAGGCTCTTTGTTCTGATGCTGCCGAGTTTGGCGGTGCGGGCGGCAAACGGCCCGCTTCGGTCGTGGCAAAAGCCAGGCCTGCCCATAAGCAGGAGTACTCCATAACGGTGGATATCCCCGCGCTGAGCGTGTTGTATTATACCTTGTCCGCAGCAGGGAAGGCCCCCCCTGAGGCTGAAGCTCCCGTAAAGAAGCCGGCGGCAAAGCGTACAACAAAAAAAGATGCCCCCGCCGCAGAGGAAGCTCCTGCCGAAAAGCCCAAGCGCACCCGCAAGACGGCTGCGCAGAAGGCCGCGGAAGCCGCCGCTGAGCCCGCACCCGCTGCGGAAAAAAAGCCTGCGGCGAAACGAACGACCAAAAAAACCGAGCCGAAGCCGGAGTAAAACCGGCAATTGATCCGTGAAAAAACTGTTGTAACGGTTTTTCAAATACAAACCACAAAATCGAAGGAGATAATCAGCAAGATGAAGGAATGTATCGCCATGTTGCTTGCCGGCGGTCAGGGGTCGCGTCTGTATGCGCTGACCCAGAAGCTGGCCAAGCCCGCCGTACCGTTCGGCGGCAAGTACCGCATTATCGATTTCCCCCTGTCCAACTGTGTCAACTCCGGCATTGATACCGTGGGTGTTCTTACGCAGTATCAGCCTCTGGTGCTCAACGAGTACATCGGCAACGGTCAGCCCTGGGATCTGGACCGTCTGCACGGTGGTGTACACGTTCTGCCTCCCTACCAGACTGCCACCGGCTCCGACTGGTACAAAGGCACCGCCAACGCCATCTATCAGAACATCAACTTCATCGACCGCTACGACCCCGAATACGTGGTTGTTCTGGGTGGCGACCACATCTATAAAATGGACTATTCCAAGATGGTCGACCTGCATAAGAAGAACAACGCCGACTGCACCATCGCCGTTCTGGAAGTGCCATGGGAAGAGGCCAGCCGCTTCGGCATCATGACCACCGATTCCACCGGTGCTGTTGTCAAGTTTGAAGAAAAGCCCAAGAATCCCGATTCCAATCTGGCCAGCATGGGCATTTACGTGTTCACATGGTCCAAGCTGCGCAAGTACCTCATCGACGATGAGAACGACCGCAGCTCCTCCAACGATTTTGGTAAAAACATCATCCCCGGCATGCTGGCCAACGGTGAGC
>CAZYRD010000118.1:1329-7857 GCA_964649475.1 uncultured Faecalibacterium sp. | reverse complement strand
CTCTGACACGCTGCCGTCGATCTGCAGGCCGTTGTTGTCGATGATGACGCACAGGTTGTCCAGCTTGTAGTGGGCGGCAAACATCAGCGCCTCCCACACCTGACCTTCCTGGATCTCACCGTCGCCCAGCAGGGTGTAGACGCGGGTGGCCTTGCCCAGCTTTTTGGCGCCCAGCGCCATGCCGCAGGCGGTGGAAACGCCCTGGCCCAGACTGCCGGTGGACATGTCCACACCGGGGGTCAGCAGGCGGTTGGGATGGCCCTGCAGATGGCTGCCGATGTGGCGCAGGGTGAGCAGGTCCTCCACCGGGAAGAACCCGCGGTGCGCCAGCGCGGCGTACAGGCCGGGAGCGGTATGGCCCTTGGAGAGCACAAAGCGGTCACGGTCCTCCCACTGGGGGTTGGCGGGATCAACATTCATCTCTTTGAAGTACAGCCAGGTAAATACGTCTGCGGCGGAAAGGCTGCCGCCCGGATGACCGGCCTTGGCGGCGTGGGTGCCTTCGATGACGCCCATGCGCACCTTGCAGGCAAGCTGCTGAAGCTGATTTTTTTCTGTATTCGTCATGCGATGTGTCCTTTCTGTATGCTGCAATGGATACAGGCGAATATTCGTATCTTTATTTTACACTATGAACAGAAAAAAGAGCAACGGGGTTTGCGCAAGATGGATGGAAAATCTTTCCGCAAAAAAGGTGCGGTTTCTCGTCAGGTTGCCAAAAAACAGCCCGTTTGCCGTACTTTGGCTTGACAGCACGGGCCAAACGGAGTATGCTTTGTGTGAAAACACATACATGGCAGAGTAGGGTCCTGTGCGTAAAGTGCCGGAGGGACGGGGAGTTGCCCGCCGGACGAAAAGCGGTTTTCCGCTTGCGGTACAGAGCCCGCATCCCGCTGCTGCATAGAGGCGGAGCATCGGCTTCTTCCTTGATGCAGGCAGGAACTGCGCTGTGCGCGGACCTCCGCGCAGGAAGGAGTTTTTGTATGCCTGAAAACACAAACGAGCTTGGCCGCGGCATTGCGGATACCCCTGTCAGCGACGGACCGCACGCAGAAAACACCGCCCCCATCAAAAAAACAGGCCGCCTGCGTGCCGCCTTTGCCGAGGTGCGCAAGCTGCGCAGCATCTGCGGCGCCGGCATGCTGACGGCACTGAACATCGTGCTGGACCAGTTCTCCGTCATGCTGACGCCCACGCTGCGCATCGGGCTGGGTTTTCTGCCTGCAAGCGTGTGCGGCTGGGCCTGCGGCCCGGTGATGTCCGGGCTGCTGTGCGCGGTGTCGGACGTACTGACCTTTATGATCAAGCCGCGCGGCGCTTTCAATCCGGTGTGGACACTGGTGGCGTTTGTGCCGGGGCTGATCTACGGCCTTGTGCTGTACCGCCGGCCCGTCAGCCTGTGGCGCACCGCGCTGGCAAAGGCACTGGAGACCGTTATTGTGCGGTGGGGCCTGAACCCGCTGTGCATGGTGCTGCTGCTGGGCGAGGGCGGCTACTGGTTCTATCTTTCCAGTCGGCTGGTCAAAAATCTGCTGCTTCTGCCGCTGGAGGTGGCCGCCATGTACGTTGTGCTGAAGGCCATGCAGCGGGTGCTGCCGAAAAAATAAGCGGCCAAAGAATACTGTTCAATAAAACTTTGCGGGAAGCGGCATGATTTCGGTCATGCCGCTTCCCGTTTTTTTATAACAGCCGTGTTTTGTGAAGGCTCCCCCAACAAAATTTTGAACAGCAAAACAGGCAGCCGACAAAAAGCAGGCACCGCAGCTTCAAGCTTTCCGATGCACTCACAAACAAACTGTTCAAACGGGAGCAAACAACGAACCGCTGCAGACAAGGGACACAGACCTGACCTCTATTTTTGCACCCTGGGGTTATTTGTTCTATCAAGCAAATAATCAATGCTTACATTGTAGTAATCCGCCAATTTAACAAGAACTTCGGCGGTTAGGGAAATCACACCTGTTTCGTACTGCGAATAGGTGTTTTGGGAAACATTCAGATATTTTGCGATATCCTTTTGTCTGATATCCCGGTCTTCTCTGATCTCACGCAAATTTTTATACGGCATACTGATCACCTCAGTGATTATTATGTTGTATCTGTATTAAAGATATTGGCGTTTATCTGTAATCCAGATATAATTGATATGCCGATCGATCTCGGCTAAAAATTGCAGGAGGAAACACTATGCGGCCCATACAATACATGACATCTCTGTTGACCTTTTATCTGAAAGGCGAAATCTCTTACGACCACAATTTTGTCAATTTGAAGAAACCCAACACTATTTTGAAATTGATCCCTCTTGGTGCAAAGAAAGAGTCTGTTCCCGTGGATCAATTAGCTTCTGTGGAATCCAGTTTCAAACTGCATTTTGGCTCTTTGCTAAAAGGGCTGATCATCGCCGTTGTTGGCTTGTGCCTGCTGGCTGAATCTCCTGTTCAGGGGCTGCTGCTTGTCCTGATCGGCGCAAATATGGGGATCACTGCATTTGAAACTGTTCTGATGATCAAAACCACAGCTGCCGATATCAAGAATGTCTCTTTCCTGATTTTTGAAAAGGAAAAGGCAGAACAGGCAGAGACACAGATCCGCGGAATCATTTCCAACAGATTGGACGACACAAACGATCGCGTACAGACCGACAGAATTGTTGAAGCTATCGTCAACAAATGATCCGCCGGTCTGCGATCCGACCACAACTTAAAACAACATACATCCCACGGGTCATATCCTGTTTTATTGAAAGGCGGATGTGTTTCAAAATGCCAAATTTTACAACACGCCGCACGCAAAACATTGTTTCGCGTGAAAATCCCGAAGGAATTTACTGCAATACTTGAAGGCTTTTGCTCCTTACAGGGCCAAAATACGTCCCATACATAGGACGCCCCTTTTGGGGGCAAATCAAATTTGTCGGTGCCGGCATGATTTTGCCGGCTCCTTTTTGTTACCTGTCTGCACAACGGTAATGTTCTCATACTGCTCTATCGGAAACCGTCTCGGCCCCTCTTTTTGTTTTTGGACCGAACCGACAAAACTTTCCGACTGTTTTTTGAAAATTTCGCATTTCGGGATACCACTCCGGGCATAAAATATGGTATACTGTCTTTAAATATACAAACAGGCGGAGGACACCCCGTGAAGAACCGTACCGGGTGCGGCGCGAAAGCCCGTTTCACCCTTTTTGATAAAGCTTTATACCGGAAGCTGCTGGCGCTGGTGCTGTGCGGCATTTTTTCGGTTTGTTTTTTTGTGCCCGCGCACGCCTCCACCGGCGCCATTGACGACATTGCGCTGGTGGAATCCGACGCGTGGCTGGTGATGGACGCCGCCACCGGACAGCTGCTGGCGGCCAAAAATCCGGACAAGCAGAAGTTCCCGGCCAGCATCACCAAAATTCTGACGCTGGCGCTGGTGCTGGAGCGCTGCAGTCTGGACGAGACGCTGACCGTCAGCAAGACCGCCGTACAGGTGGGGGCGACCTCGCACATTGCATTGCAGCCGGGCGAGGTCATCACCGTGCGGGACGCCGCCATGGCCACCCTGCTGGCCAGCGCCAACGACGCCGCCAACTGTCTGGCGGAGCATGTCAGCGGCAGCAACGGGGCCTTTGCAGCGCTGATGAACGAAACGCTGGAACGCATCGGCTGCACCGGCACACATTTTACCAACCCCAGCGGGCTGCCGGACGACGACCACTACACCACCGCCCGTGACATGGCAAAAATAACCGCCTGGGCGCTGACGGTGCCGGGCTTCCGCGAGCTGTTTGCCGAAACCTTTTACACCATGCCTGCCACCAATCTGCAGCCGGAGAGCCGCAGCTGGGGCACCCAGAACGCCATGTATGTCAATTCGGCCTTTTATGCCGAGGGCGCGTGGGGCGGCAAGCTGGGCTGGACGGAGGAAGCCCGCCACACCATGGTGACCACCCTGACCCGGGAGGGGAGGGATCTGATCCTTGTGACGATGGACAGCCAGCACAAATACCAGAAATACTGGGACGGACTGTGCATTCTTGACGCCTGCGAACAGCAGCTGCAGCTGCTGGAGCTGGACAGCGCCGCCGTGGACCCCGCCGCCGTGCCCATGTACAGCGACACCACCCTGCTGGGCACCGTACCGTATGTGGTGGAGAGCCTTGCCGTGTGGGTGCCCGCCGGCACCGAACCGCAGCAGCTGCGCACCAGCTGGGCCCTGCCCGAGCAGCTTGCCGTGGGCGACACCACCCCCGCCGCGCTGACTGTTTCCGTACCGGCGATCTCCGACGTTATGCTGCCGGAAACGAGCCTGACCCTGGCCGCACCGCAGGGCAGCCTTGCCGAGGTGCAGACCGCATGGAAAGCCCTGCAGGCCCAGACGGACGGCACCACCGCATGGCAGCAGATGGAGGAAAACGCCCGCGCGCAGCGCCGTTGGCGCACCGTGGGAATCGCCGTTGCCATCCCGCTTTCTCTGGTGGCGCTGGCCTTCTGCGTGCGGTGGTACAACCTTGCCCGCCGCAATCTGCGCCGGTACGGCAGCCTGTTCCGCCCGCGCGGCAGCGACCTGCGCCCCGCCGTCATGTACACGCGGCACAGCACGTACCGGCAGCAGCCGTCCGCCGCACAGCGGCAGGCGCTGCGAAGCTCTCAGCTGCGAAACACCACCCGTGACCGCATTCACCGGCGGTAACCGGCCGCCGTTTTCCGGCAGCGTTTCTCCGCGCCAGCTTTGTTTGTGCGGCGGCTCTGCTGCCGCAATGACCTCATCCCGTCTTTTCACGGACCGTCGGAAACCCCGGCGGTCTTTTTTATCAAAAATGTCTGAAATTTCTCTTTGCGGCGGCCTTCTTTTTTGTTATAATAGAAAAAACATATTTCCTCTTTTACACAAACACGAAAAAGGAGCGGTGACGGCTATGAAAAAGAACGAGACCACGGCACAGAAGGTTGCGCGCAAACTGGAGAAAAAGCTGCGGCTGATCCGGGTGGCGCGGGGCGAGGAACCCGCCGATCTGGTGTTCAAAAACGCCACCTACCTCAATGTGTTCAGCAACGATTTCTGCCACGGCGACATCGCCGTTTCCGGCGGGCTGATCGCCGGCGTGGGCAAATATTCCGGCGCGGTGGAGGTGGATGTTTCCGGCAGGTTCATCTGCCCGGGCTTCATCGACGCTCACATCCATCTGGAAAGCAGCATGGTGGACCCGGCCGAATTTGCCCGCGCCGTGGTGCGTCACGGCACCACCACCGTCATCACCGACCCGCACGAGATCGCCAATGTGTGCGGCGTGCAGGGCATTGAGTACATGCTGCAGGCCACCAAGGGGCTGCCCATCGACGTACAGGTGATGCTGCCCAGCTGTGTGCCCGCCACCCCTATGGACGAAAGCGGCGCCGCACTGGATTTTGAAGCCATTGATGAGCTGTACGACCATTCCCGCGTACTGGGCCTTGCCGAGATGATGAACTATGTGGGCGTCATCAACGGCGACCCGGCGGTGGTCTCCAAGATCCTTGCCAGCCAGGCGCACCACAAAAAGATCGACGGTCACGCACCGGATCTTTCCGGCGCCGATCTCAACGCCTACATCGCCGCAGGCGTATACAGCGACCACGAGTGCAGCAGCTACAAAAACGCGCTGGAAAAGCTGCAGCTGGGACAGTTTATCATGATCCGCGAGGGCACCGCCGCGCGCAACCTGCGGGCGCTGCTGCCGCTGCTCAACCACCAGTACTACTCCCGTTGCATGTTCGCCACCGATGACAAGCATCCCAACGACCTGCTGGAGGGCGGCCATATTGACCACATCATCAAAGAGGCCATCGCCTGCGGCGTTGACCCGGTCATTGCCATCAAGGCCGCCAGCCATAACGCGGCGCGGTACTTTTTGATGAACAACAAGGGCGCCATCGCCCCCGGCTATCTTGCCGACATCGTCGTGTTTGACAACTTCCGCGATTTCGGCATTCAGCAGGTGTACAAAAAAGGCCGTCTGGTGTTTGCCGACGGCGAGGTGCTGCCCTTCGACGCCCCCGCCGTGGACGAAGCCCTTGCCGCCGCCGTGCGGGACACCTTCCATCTGCCGCCGGTGACCGCCGCCAGCTTTGCGCTGGAGGACGCACCTCTCATCGGCCTTGTACCCGGCGAGATCCTCTCCCACAATCTGGGACACGCCTTTGGCGCGGACCCCGCCGCGGACATCCTCAAGCTGGCCGTGGCCGAGCGCCACCACGCCACCGGACACATCGGCCTGTGCTACATCAAGGGTTACGGCCTGAAAAAAGGCGCCGTTGCCACCAGCGTTGCCCATGACAGCCACAACATCATCGCCGTGGGCGCCAATGACGGGGATATGGCCTTCGCGGTGAGCCGCATTGCCGAGCTGAAGGGCGGCATTGTGGTGGTCGCGGACGGCCGCGTTCTCGCCGAGGTGCCGCTGCCCATTGCCGGTCTGCTGGCGGACGCCCCGCTGGAAGAGGTGAACGCACAGCTGGAGGCTGCCAAGGCCGCTGCCCACACGCTGGGCGTCACCGGCAGCAT
>CAZYRD010000118.1:0-1319 GCA_964649475.1 uncultured Faecalibacterium sp. | reverse complement strand
CGGTGATCCCCACACTGCGCCTGACCACCCGCGGTGCGTTTGACGTGGACCGCTGGGACTACGTAAAATAAAACCGGAGGGCCGCCGCAACACGTTTCCGCGGCGGCCTTTTTCTGAAAAGCTGTTACGAAAAAGGAGCTTCCTATGCGTACGAAGCAGTATCTGAACGGCCTGTGGGATCACCGCATCGGCCTTGGCGAATGGAGCACCCGCACGGTGCCGTTTTCCGCGCTTCCCGTGGGTGAAAGCACCTGTGCCCTGACCTTTGACGCCGCGGCGCACACCGAACGGGCGTTTCTTGTGCTGGAGGGCATCACCTACGCCGCCAAAGTGTTTTTGAACGGCAGCTTTCTGGGCGATATGCTGCCCTACGTGGAGTACCGGTTTGAGATCACCGGCCTGCTGCGGGAAAACGACAACCGGGTGGAGGTGCAGCTTTCGGACGTTGCGCCGGCGTTTGGCCCCAGCGAGGGCTGGGAAAACTACGGCGGCATCATCCGCGATATTTACATTGAGTATACAAACAATGCGTTTATACAGGGTTTCCTGTGGGACGCACGGCTGAACGACGCGTTTGACGCCGCGGAATGCACCGTGGCGGTACAGACCGACGGCACGGCGCAGCAGGTGTGTGCTGTTCTGCTGGACGCCGCCGGCAACGAGTCCGCCCGTACACAGGCCGCCGTGACTGCCGCACCCCAAGGTGCAGACGCTGCCTGCACCGGCAGCGCCGAACTGCATTTTACGGTATCTGCCCCCGACCTGTGGAGCCCGGACGCGCCCGGCCTGTATACGCTCGTGCTGACGCTGTACAAAGACGGCTGCGCCGTGGACGGGCAGCGGCAGCGGGTGGGCTTTAAAAAGCTGGAATGCCGCGGCAAGCGGTTTTATCTGAACGGCAGCCCCATCTTTCTGCTGGGCGTCAACCGTCACGATCTGTGGGGCGACGACGGCCACACCATGACCGAAGCGCAGATGGAGCAGGACATGCGGGCCATCAAAGCGGCGGGCTGCAATTTTGTGCGGCTGGCGCATTACCCGCACCACAAGCGCATCATCGAGCTGGCGGACGAGCTTGGCCTGCTGCTGAGCGAGGAGCCGGGGCTGTGGTGGTCCGACGTGAGCAATGAGGAGATCAGCGCCGGTGCGCTGGAGGTGATGCGCCGCTGCGTGCTGCGCGACCGCAACAACATCAGCATCGCGTTCTGGCTGGCCTTCAACGAGTGCATCTTCACGCCGGAATTTCTGCGCGATTCCGCCCGCGTCTGCCGCGAAAACGACCCCACCCACATGGTCTCGGGCGCAAACTGCATGAGCAT
>CAZYRD010000117.1:0-7879 GCA_964649475.1 uncultured Faecalibacterium sp. | reverse complement strand
TAAGCGCATCACGCCCTGTATCGACTTCGGCCACCTCAATGCCCGCACGCTGGGCGGCCTTGCTTCCAAGGCGGACTACGCCGCCGTGCTGGATCGCATGGCAGGCGTGCTGCAGGATGACCGCGCAAAGTATTTCCACGCGCATTTTTCCAAGATCGAATACACCGCCGGCGGCGAAAAGCAGCACCTGACCTTTGCCGACGAGGTGTACGGCCCGCAGTACGAGCCGCTGATGGAGCTGCTGTACGAAAGAGGCCTTGCGCCGGTGATCATCTGCGAAAGCGCCGGTACACAAAGCGAGGACGCCGCCGCCATGAGCCGCTGCTATGCTGCACTGTAAACTGCGGCAGCCGCGGCTGCCATCGCAGCAGGCGCGGCAGAGACCGCGGCAATGTATAAAATTCTTCTCAATAACAAAAATAACAGGGCAGCCGCCCGGAAAGTGTGAATGTTATGGATCGCATTGAAAAACTGCGCAAACAGCTTCCCGCAGGTTTTACCGCCGCTCTCGTCACCGGCGAGGTCAGCCGTTACTACCTGCTCAGCTTTGACTCCGGCGACGCCGGCACCCTGCTGGTGTTCCCGGACGCCAGCTGCTTCATCATCGACGCCCGCTATATCGAGGTCGCGGAAAAGGATGTGAAGAACGCCGAGGTCGTTCTGCAGAAGAAGGTGCTGGAGCAGGTCGCCGAGCTGCTGAAAAAGCACGGCGCCGACCGTCTGCTGCTGGAAAACACCACCACTCTGGCGGAGTATGCCCGTCTGCAGGCCGCGCTGCCCGGTGTTGAGCTGGACGGCGGCAGCACCCTGACCGACGCGCTGGAGACCTGCCGCCGCATCAAGGACGAGAGCGAGTGGAAGGACATCTGCACCGCACAGTCCATCACCGACGCTGCGTTTGAGTATATTCTGCCCCGACTGCAGCCCGGCTGCACCGAGAGTGAGCTGGCCGCTGAGATGGAGTATTTCATGCGCAAAAACGGCGCAGGCAAGCTGGCGTTCTCCACCATTCTGGTGGCCGGTGCCAAAACCAGCCTGCCCCACGGCGTTCCCGGCGAAAACCGCCTGAAGAAGGGCGATTTCGTCACCATGGACTTCGGCGCAAACTACAACGGCTACTGCTCCGATATGACCCGTACCGTGGCGCTGGGCAGTGTCACCGATGAGATGAAGCATGTGTACGATACCGTGCTGGAAGCCCAGCTTGCCGCCTGCGCCTTTGCCAAGGCCGGTCAGAAGGGCTGCGAGGTGGACAAGGTCGCCCGCGACATCATCAATGCCGCAGGCTACGAGGGCTGCTTCGGTCACGGCCTGGGCCACTCCGTCGGCATCGAGATCCACGAAAATCCCCGCTACTCCTACGCCGAGGAATCCGTTGTCGAGGCCGGAACCGTCATGACCATCGAGCCCGGCATCTACCTGCCCGGCCGTTTCGGTGTGCGCATCGAGGACACCGTTCTTGTCAGGGAGGGCGGCATCGAGATCCCCGGCCGCACCGGCAAGGAGCTCATCATCCTGTAATTTAGGAAAAAACCGACAAATCAGGGTGTGCCGTATGTCAAAAAGGTGTGGAAATGCAAGAAAAAGCCCCACAGCACTTGCATTCTGCCGTCTTTTTGTGTAAAATATATACGGTCGTTTTTACGGAAGATATATAATTGAAATAAAGGAGAGCATTCTTATGATTACAGCAGGCGAATTTCGCAACGGCGTGACCTTTGAAGAAGACGGCAAGGTTCTGCAGGTCGTCGAGTTCCAGCATGTTAAGCCCGGCAAGGGCGCTGCCTTTGTGCGCACCAAGACCAAGAACGTCATGACCGGTGCCGTCACCGAGACCAGCTACAACCCCACCGCCAAGTTCCCCCAGGCCACCATCGAGCGCCGCGAAATGGTTTACAGCTACAACGACGGCGAGCTGTACTACTTCATGGATAACGAGACCTTCGAGCAGGAGCCCGTCAACGAGTCCGACCTGTCCTACAAGGGCAAGGTCTTCGCCATCGAGCCCCCCACGTTCGTCATTCTGGAAGTCACCGCTACCGAGCCCGGCGTGCGCGGCAACACTGCCACCAACACCCTGAAGCCCGCCACTCTGGAGACCGGCGCCGAGATCCGTGTTCCCCTGTTCATCAACGAGGGTGACATGATCCGTATCGACACCCGTACCGGCGAGTATCTGGAGCGCGCCTAAATCCATCGGCGTATTTCAGTGCCATATTTTGCAAATAGAAAGGAAGGATGCAGGATGAATCTGACGGAAAAAGCCTCTTACATCAACGGCCTGGTAGAAGGCATGGAACTGGACACCACCACCAAGGAGGGCAAGGTCATTGCCGCTCTGCTGGATCTGTGCAACGATCTGTGCAACGCTGTCAGCGATCTGACCGACGATGTGGAGCAGATCTATGATGAGCTGGACGCCATTGATGAGGATCTGACCGACGTGGAAGATTACATCTTTGACGACGATGACGACGATGATGGCGACTGCGGCTGCTGCGATTGCTGCGACGAAGACGACGAAGACGTCTACGAGATCACCTGCCCCAACTGCGGCAAGGTCGTTTACGTCAGCGAGGAGGAGCTCTCTGACGAGAACCTGTGCTGCCCCAAGTGCGGCGTCAAATGGGAGGCCGAGTTTGAGGACGAGGACGGCAACGAGTTCGAGCTGCCCGAAGAATAACTTTCTGTTTTGTCCGTGGTTCTGTGTGCAGGGCTGCCGCGTTTGCGGCGGCCCTGTTTTTCTGCGTGCGGGCAGTTTTTTCCGCGATGCTTGACAGTTTTTGTCGTCTGTGGTATCGTAAGCATGGAAAAAATCACCCATATCTATGTAAAAAGGAGAACCGCTTATGGCACGGGAGAAAATCGATCACAGCGTTCTTCAGGATGAGAACATTATCTATATCGAAAACGACTGCATCCGGCTGGGCGTCAATCTGGCGCTGGGCGGCGTGGTCACTTATCTGGCCGAGCACGGCAAGCCCAACCTCATCAACAGCCACGACTGGGGCCGTCAGGTGCAGATGTCCTTTTACAGCGGCCCCACGCCCTTTGAGCCGGACGGCGCCGAGGTGGATGAGGGCTGGAAAGGCCTCGGCTGGAACCCAATCCAGTGCGGCGACTGCTACGGCCACCGCTCCACCCTGCTGGAGCACCGCTGCGAAGACGGCGGGATCTACGTCAGGTGCATCCCCATGCACTGGCCGCTGGACGATTACCCCGGCGAGTGCACCTTTGAAACATGGTACAAGCTGAACGGCACCCATGTGGAGGTCACCGCCCGGCTGAACAACGCCCGCCCGGATACCACCCAGTATGCTGCCCGCTCGCAGGAACTGCCCGCGGTGTATACCAACGGCGTCTGGTACAAGCTGGTCTCCTACATCGGTAACGAGCCTTTTACCGGCGGCCCCGTCACCGAGATCTGCAACAAGGAGAACGGCCTTGGTTGGCTGTGGGAAAGCTATTTTGCCACCGAGCATTGGGCGGCGCTGGTGGATGACGACAACTACGGTCTGGGCGTTTACAACCCGGTCACCAACATCTTCCTCGGCGGTTTTTACGGCACGATGGGCGTCGGCGGCCCCAAGGACGTCAACACCGGTTACATCAGCCCGGAAACCCCGGAGGTGCTGGATCACGATATTGTGTACACCTACAGCTATGCGCTGATCGTGGGCGATGTTGAGCATATCCGTGCCGAGACGGCTGCACTTGAGGCGCAGAAGTCCGGCAGGCTTTGCTGGAACTTTGAAAAAGACCGCTCCCATTTTACTTATAAGAATATCACCGATGCCGGTCTGCCCCAAAACGGCTGTCTGGAATTTGATTTTGCGGCGGAGGGTATTCTGGCTTCTCCCAAACAGTTCATCCCCGCCGGCAGCAGCCGCATTCTGCTGGACGCTGCCTTTACCGGCGGCGAACTGCCCTGTGCCGTCCGCGTGACCTGCAACAATGAAAGATCGTACCTGATGGGACACGAGGAGTTCCCGAAGCAGACGGCCGCCGTGGTGCTGAACGGCGACGGCGAACGCCGCATCCATGCACTGGATATCAGCGGCATGCCCGCTGCGGTGGGCTTTGAGCTGATCTTCGGCGCAGCCGGCAGCGCAAAAGTCTGGTCTGTTTGCGTGGAATGACCCGCAAGTAACCGTCAAAAAAGAATAAAAATGGCCTCGGGCAGACGGTCAAACGCCGTCTGCCCGAAAAATTTCGCTGAAAATTTGCTTTTTGAACAAGGAATCCCGCATCTTGTGTCGTATATAATAAGTGGAAGGCGAAAAAACTGAGGGCAGCGGGGTTCTGCCTGCTGCCCTGTCGGAACAGGGGGGCTTTTGTATGACCATACGCGAACAGATCGAGCAGAGGGAACAGGTGCTGCTTGCGCCCTATGCCAGCTTCAGTGCGGCTACGGCCGGCCGCGTGCGTCCCGAAGAACCCTGCCCCATGCGTACCGACTACCAGCGCGACCGCGACCGCATCATCCACTGCAAGGCGTTCCGCCGGTTAAAACAAAAAACGCAGGTGTTTCTCTCACCGGAAGGCGACCACTACCGCACCCGTCTGACCCATACGCTGGAGGTCACTCAGATCGGCCGCACCATCGCCCGCGCGCTGGCCCTCAACGAGGACCTCACCGAGGCCATCGGCCTTGGCCATGATCTTGGCCACACCCCGTTCGGTCATGCGGGCGAACGTGCCCTTGCCAAGCTTTGCCCCGCCGGCTTTACCCATTACGGCCAGAGCGTCCGTGTGGTGCAGCGGCTGGAGCGTGACCTGCGCGGCCTCAACCTCACCGCCGAGGTGCTGGACGGCATCCGCAACCATACCAAGGGCGCATGGGCCGCCACGCCGGAAGGTCAGGTGCTGCGCTGGGCGGACCGCATCGCCTACATCAACCACGACATCGAGGACGCCGTCGAGGGCAATGTGCTCAAACAGGAGGATCTGCCCGCCAGCTGCGTCGCCGTGCTGGGCGAGACCAAAAGCGAGCGCATTGCCGCCCTCATCGGCGACCTTGTGGAGCACAGTGCGCCGGTGCTTGCGGGCGGTGCCAAAGCTGCCGAAGGACAGGTGGTGGATTTCAGCGCGCCGGTGCGCGCCGCGTTTGACCGCCTGCATGATTTCATGTATGCCTCCGTCTATCTGGACAGCGCCGCCAAGGCCGAGGAATATAAGGTGGAGGGCCTTGTCAGCGAGCTGTACCATTATTACCAGCGCAATCCGGACAAGCTGCCCGCCATGTATCAGACCATCGCATGGGAGGAAGGGCTGGAGCGTGCCGTGACGGACTACATCTCCGGCATGAGTGACGAATACGCCGTGCGCGTGTTCGACGAGCTGTTCATCCCCCGGAAATGGCATATTCTGTAACTTTAAATTCGATACGATCTGTAATATTTCGACTGTTTATTACGAATAATAGGGAATGTGCGCCGGAAAACACCGGTCGGTGCGCCCCCGGAAAGGAGCCGCTATGGCGATCCCTCAGCAATACATCGAAGAGCTGGTCGCCCGCAATGACATCGTGGATTTCATTGGCGGGTACGTGCAGCTGCGCCGCCGCGGCCGCACCTGTACCGGGCTCTGTCCCTTCCACAACGAAAAAACGCCCTCGTTCCATGTCTATCCGGACAACCAGAGCTTCTACTGCTTTGGCTGCGGCGCGGGCGGCGATATCATCACCTTCACCAAAAAGATCAACAATCTGGACTATCTGGAAGCCATCAAGCTGCTGGCGGCGCGGGCGGGTATGTCCCTGCCCGAAGAGGAGGACAAGGTGGGCGAACAGCGCCGCCGTATCCTCGCCATCAACAAGGAGGCCGCCCGTTTCTTTTACGCACAGCTGATGGAACCGGAGACCGGCCGTGCCGCCCGTGCCTACTGGCTGGGCCGCGGCCTGACTGCCGCCACCATCAAAAGCTTCGGGCTGGGCTATGCGCCGGACAGCTTCCGTGCCCTGCGCGACCATCTGCGCAGCAAGGGCTATACCGATGCGGATATGCTGGAGGCGCGCGTGGTCAGCCGCAGCGAAAAGGGTCATGTGTACGATGTGTTCCGCAACCGCGTCATGACCCCCATCTTTGACCTGCGCGGCAATGTCATCGCCTTTGGCGGACGCGTCATGGACGACTCCAAGCCAAAGTACATCAACAGCCCCGAAACGCTGGTGTACAAAAAAAGCCGCACCTTCTTTGCGCTCAATTACGCCAAAAAATCGACGGAGCGCCGCTACATCGTCTGTGAAGGCTATATGGATGTGATTGCCATGCATCAGGCGGGCTTTACCACCGCCGTTGCCGGCTGCGGCACGGCGCTGACCGCCGAGCACGTCAAGCTGATCGGCCAGTACGCGGACGAGGTGGTGCTCTGCTACGACTCCGACGAGGCGGGCCAGAAGGCCACCGCCCGCGCCATCGAGCTGTTCAAGGACTCCGGCGTGCGGCTGACGGTGCTCAACATCCCGCACGACCGCGCCAAGGACCCGGACGAATTCATCAAAAAATTCGGCGGCGAGGCGTTTCAGATGCTGCTGGACGGCTCCAACAACACCACCGAGTACGGTCTGCTGAACATCCGCCGCAAATACGACCTGACCCAGCCTGCCGACCGGGTATCCTATCTGCGGGACGCCGCCGAATTTCTGGCGGTGCACGCCAACCCCACCGAGCGTGAGGTGTATGCCGGACGCGTGGCGCAGGAGGCGGACGTCACCCGCAGCGCGTTTATCACCCAGCTGGAGGCTGTGGCGCGCACCCGGTCGCGCAAGGCGGCAAAGCGCAAGGAACAGCAGCTGCTGCAGCAGGGCGTTTCCGGGCAGATCAAGGTGCCCTACGGTGCCGGCCCGCAGGCGCTGGGCGTGGCTTACAGCGAACAGCAGCTCATCTCGCTGCTGGTGACCGGCACGGAGCATACCGCGGAGATCCTGAAAGCGCTGGACGCCCACAGCTTTGTGGACGGCCAGATGCAGCAGCTGTACCCCCTTCTGCGGGAACGGCTGATGGCAGGGGAGAGTGTGGAGCTGCCCCAGCTTTCGCAGCTGCTGGAGGACAATGTCCTTGCGGCGCTTTCCCGCGTGCTTGCACAGAACCACGACCTGCCCCGCAGCGAACAGGACGTGCGCTTTTACCTGCAGCGTCTGCGCGACAGCGTGCCCACAAAGGAGCGCGTCGGCGCTATGGACGCCGGAGAGCTGGACGATTTTCTGGCCAGGCTGCGCGCGGAAAAACAGTAAGACCCTCCCGGTGTGCCGGGTGGAAGAACATAAAAAGAAAACGCCGCCGGATGACCGCCGGCAGCACATAGAAAAGAAAGGGAACATCACTATGGCAGTGGACAAACTCAGAGAACTTCTGGAAAACGGCAAACGCACCGGCCGTGTCAGCACCCGCGACATCAACGCCGTCATCGAAGAGATGAGCATTGACGTGGAAAAGCTGGACAAGCTCTATGAGCAGTTCGAAAACAATAACATCGAGGTGGTGGACGAGCCGGATGAGGATCTGACCAAATTCGCCCTCACCGAGGACTCGCTGGATTCCTTCCAGAGCGAGCTGTCCGCCGAGGGCGTCGCCATCGACGACCCCGTTAAAGTGTATCTGAAAGAGATCGGCCGTGTGCCCCTGCTCACCAGCGAGGAGGAGGTACAGCTTGCCACCGATATCATGAACGGCAACAACGCCACCGAGATCCTCTCCGAGACCGGCGATATCGAGCTGCCCGCCGACCAAAAGGCAGAGCTGGACGGTCACATCGCCGCCGGCGAGCGCGCCAAAAAGCGTCTGTGTGAGGCCAACCTGCGTCTGGTCGTCTCCATTGCCAAAAAATACGTGGGCCGCGGCATGCAGTTCCTGGACCTGATCCAGGAGGGCAACCTGGG
>CAZYRD010000116.1:0-7879 GCA_964649475.1 uncultured Faecalibacterium sp. | reverse complement strand
AGTGCGAGATCGTCAAGGAGACCCCCACCACCGTGGTCATGGATGCCCACAACGGCATCGGCATGGTGGCCGCCCACAAGATGATGGAAAAGCTTATTGAAAAGGCCAAAATCTACGGCATGGCAGGCGGTACCATCTTCAATTCCACCCATTACGGCATCGCCGGTTACTGGACCACCATGGCGGAAAAGGCCGGTATGATCGGCATCAGCGGCACCAACGCCCGTCCCTCGGTGGCGCCTACCTTTGGCGTAGAGCCCATGATGGGCACCAATCCTCTGACCTTTACCATGCCCACCGACGAGGCATTCCCCTTTAACTTCGACTGCGCCACCTCCACCATCCAGAATGGCAAGATCGAGTATTATGAGCGGGATAACAAGCCAACGCCCGCCGGACTGGTGGTCACCAAGGACGGCGACACCATGACCGATTCGGGAGCGATTCTGAAGGAAATGCGCAAGGGCAACTGCGCCCTGCTGCCCCTGGGCGGCATGGGCGAAGAAACCGGCGGCTACAAGGGCTACGGCTTCACCACCATCGTGGAGATCCTGTCGGCGGCGCTGGCCGGCGGCCCTCATACCAAGGCACTGTCGGGCAAAAATGCCGACGGCACCAACAAAATGTACCGTCTGGGACACTTCTTCTTCGTGATCAATCCGGAGTTTTTCATGGGTCTGGACACCTTCCGTCAGACCAGCGGCGATATTCTGCGCGCTCTGCGGGATTCGGAAAAGGCTCCCGGTGAGGCGCGCATCTACACCGCCGGTGAGAAGGAATATCTGGCCTGGCTGGAGCGCCGGGACAAGGGCGTTCCGGTGGGCGAGACCATCCAGCAGGAGTTTATCGCCCTGCGGGACGAGTGCGGCCTGGATTATGTGTTCCCCTTCGAACAGTCGGATCACGAAAACGCATAAAAGCAAGCGATCGCACAGGGTGCGGCAGCACCCGAAAGGCTTGGCTTGCCGAAAGGAGTATCGTATGGTTCAGAGGGTTACGGAGATTTTTAAAAAAGTACAGGCGGCAGCCGGACTGACAGGCGGCGCCGCCGTCCTCATCCGCAACGGCGAGGCCGAGACCTGCTATTTCGGTTATTCCGATGTGGAAAGCGGTCTGCCTGTTTCGGAAAAGACCTATTTTGACATCGCATCCTGCACCAAAAGCTTCACCGCCATGACGGCGGCGCTGGCGGTGGACAAGGGCTGGTTTGACTGGGACACCCCTGTTAAGCAGTACATCCCCGACTTTGGAGTAGCCGACCCGGTTTTGTCGGAAAAAATCACCGTCCGGGATCTGCTGAGCCATCGGACGGGTCTGCCCCGGCACGATTTCATTGACAATCTGATGCTCCCCGACCGCAGCGAGGTCTGTGCCCTTTATCGCGGTCTGGAGGCCACCGCAGGCTATCATGAGACCTACCAGTACTGCAATCAGGCCTATATTTACTACGGTTACGTACTGGAGCGCATCACCGGGCGCAGCTATGAGTCCTGGCTGATGGAGGATCTGGCAAAGGGCGCAGGTCTGGGCATCCGGGTGCGCAGTGTTCCCGGCTGCATGGAGGGTCTGGAGCACGCCAAGCCCTACCGCACCAACGGCAAACAGGCCTGCAGGGTGCAGTATTCCACCTGTCCCTCTGAGGCGCCCGACGGCTCTGTGCGGGCGCGGATCGGCGATCTGGAAAAGTGGGTGCGGCTCATGTCCACCGGGGCAAAGGGACTGATCTCCGAAGAACAGTACCATCAGCTGCTCACCGAGAACATCCGTACCAACCCCGGGGAAGAGAATAAGGAACCCTGCTATTACGCCATGGGCTGGCGGGTCACTCACCGGGGCGGCAAAAAGGTCTATTACCATTCGGGTGACATGAAGGGCTTCAACGCCATGATGGGCTTTTTGCCCGGCGAGGACAGCGGCTTTGCCGTGCTGGTGAACACCAACGGCACCGAGGCCGAAAGCATGGTGGGCGATTATCTGCTGGATGTGCTGTGCGGCACCAGCCTTTCCGATGCCGACCGGGATATTGCCGCATGGCAGGCCAACCGCAAGGCCTATGAGGAGCGGCGGCAGCAGCTGCAGGCGCTGCCCCTGGTCAGCCCGGAGGAGCTGGAAGCCCTTTCGGGCAGCTATTGGCACCCGGCCTATACCAAGTGTACCGTGGGTACGGTGGACGGAAAGCCCTGCCTGCAATACGGCGTGATGGACTATGTTCTGCACCGCCGGGACGAGGAGCTTGTGGGTCTGTGGATCTCTCCGCTGGTGCCTCAGGACTTTGATGCCATCACCATCCGCCGGGAGGGCGGCGACCTGTGTATCAACACCGGTGAGTCCACGCTCTGGCATCACTTCCAAAAACGATAAACAGAAAAAGAGGGGTCGTCCAGAACCAATGCTCTTCGGTTAAGGAAAAACACAGCACAATTTATGTCATTCCGAGCAAAAGCCACCCATTTGGGTGGCTTTTTGCGTGGGAATCCGCATCTTATGAAGGAGAAACGGATTGCCACGGCCCGTAAAGCGGGCCTCGCAATGACAGTGGTGCGCTAACCGAACAGCATTACGTCCAGGACGGCTCCTTTCTTTGTTAGAGAGTATGGGAAGGCATATTTTGCAAACCAATAGAACTTACAAAATCACCTGCACCGCAGAACGCAAGGGGTTGCACCCCTTATCCAGTACAAAGACTTTGACATAGGTAATATCGTCTCCCTTAAGTTCGGTTTGCGGGTAAGCAGTATCCCGACAAGCAAGCGGGACGTATTTTACATCCATCATACGGTTGTTGCTGTCATAACCGGCAACGCAAAGGATGCCGGCCTGATCAGAAGTGATTTTTGCAGCGACCGGCACTGTGTCTGTATCGGAATTGGAGGCCGATGCCGTAATCATCGTACAGCGTCACCGTAATACCGTTCAGACCCAGCTGACCGCGGTTGACCACCAGCGTGCGAACGGTGTTGCCAACCACTTCGCTGTCCTCTACCGAAAGATCCAGAAGACGCAGGGGAACAGAGGCGGTATTGTCTTCCTCTGCAAGATCGGTATATCCGGAGGTAAAGGCGGTAACGGTCAGATCGGTGTAGATGGTGGGGTCATCCAACGGAATACTGATATAGTGCTGTCCGGACTGACAGGAAACCAGACAATCGGCATAAGTGGCAGAAGAGAGCAGTTCACCGTCGTTCAATACCTGCAGCTGAATCATCTGGGCAGCGGCCATGCCGTTGTTGGCAACATCCACAACGATGTCCGGCGTGCCACCCGTTACCAGCGAATGCTCCAGATAAGAAGCCGAGGTGACAGATAGGTCGCAGTAGGGCGTGGCGGAATAGGTGTTGAGATAAGCCGGACCGCTGAGGTAGTTGCTTTGGCATTCATCCAGACCTCGTTCACAGGTCAGAATGGTCAAAGACCGTCTTCCGGGGAGAAGACAGCAGAGAAACTGCCGATGCTTCCGGTGACGCCGGTAAGGGCAAAGGGATCACCCCAGCAGGTACCGTCGTTGAAGCTGGCATACAGGGTGGAGTGGCGCACATCGTCATCTACCACATACAAAATGGCTTGGTCCAGCCCTCCGGGATGGTAATGCTGGTCAGCTCGGAAGAAGAGAAGGCCTGTTCTCCGACGCTGCCGCCGTCCAGCATGGCAGCCGGCCAGGGGAAGGCTTCCCCGTCGTCATTGGGGAAGGAAAGCTTGGGGTTGCCGTGCAGGGCGGAATCGCCCAGTGTCTGCAAGGTGCTGGGGAGATTCAATGTGGTCAGCTCCGGACAACTGCTGAAACCGCTCGAACCGATGGAAATCAGACCTTCGGGAAGGGTAACTTCCGCCAAATACGGACAGACTGCGAATGCACTTTCGCCGATGGCAGTGACAGTGCCGAGAATGACTGCTTCGGTAATTGCGGTGTTCTCAAGGAAATTATCCGGAATGGTACGCATTTCTTCCGGAAAGTTAATGGACTGCAGACGTTCACAGCTGCAAAACACGCGATAACCGTATTCCGTAGCAGGATTTGAAAGGGTGACACTGATCAGATTGTCGCAGTCCCGGAAGGCCATCAGTCCAACTGACTGCAGATCAGCGGGAAGAACAACGCGTTTCAGAGAATCCTGATTTTCAAAGGCCTGCTGACCGATGGACAGAAGGGGAGAGGGAAAGGAAATTTCACTGATGTTTGCATTGCAGCGGAAGGCTTCGGTGCTGATATGCATGATGCCTTCTTCTATGGTCAGCTTGGTAAAGACCTCCAGACCACTGTTGTAGACAGCTTCGAAGTAGGGATATCAGGGCGCTTCCATCCGGCCATAATCTTTCATGGTGCCGGTGCCGGAAGCGGGGGCATAATCCAAAAGCTCGATCTGTGCATAGGCGGCAGGCTTAAATTCATTATATCGGGAAAAGGAAGCCTGCTGCAATGCCTTTTTGCAAATTACAGAAAAAAGAGAAAACACACATGGTTCTGCCGTCAACATATTGTGTTTGTCCCGAAATTGGCGTATAATTTACTAAATTGAATGTAGAAATTTTGATTAAAAATAAAAGGAGATATGCGTTATGAAAAAGGGTAAAAGGCTCATAGCGACATTGTTAGCGGCGGTCATGATGCTGGCTTCTGTTCCAAGCGTTGCAGCTGCCGAGGTTTTCAGCGCTGTGCAGACCTATACCACGGGTCAGTTTTCCGATGTGTTAGCTGGAGCGTGGTATGAGACTTCTGTGCAGAAGGCTTATGAACTGGGCTTGATGAGCGGCGATCCCAACGGTACGTTCCGCCCGACCGGTTCGGTGACGCTGGCAGAAACTGTGACGGTTGCCGCACGGATCCATGCGCAGGCTACTACCGGTGCAGAACACTTTGAACAGGGAAATCCCTGGTATCAGGTGTACGTGGATTACGCCCTGCAGAACGGTATCCTTGCCGAAGCTTTGGCTGACTATACCAAGCCGGCTACCCGTTTGGAGTTTGCGCAGATCCTGGCAAAAGCACTGCCTGCAGAAGATCTGTTGTCTATCAACTATGTGGAAGAGGGCGCCATCCCTGATGTGGCCGATGATGAATCGGTCTATTTGCTGTACCGTGCAGGTGTCCTGACCGGCAGTGATACGGAAGGCACCTTCCTGCCGGACAGCAATATCCAGCGCTCTGAGGTGGCAGCCATCGTCACCCGCATGGCTTTGCCTGAACTGCGGCAGAGTGTGACGCTGAGCAAGAGTGAGGCAACCCTTGTCCCCGAGCGTACGGAGGAAGAAGAGAAGGATGATAACCGTGTTATCATCCGCGATGACGAGGACGAAGACGAGAACGAGGAAAATGAGGACAATGTGCAGGCGACTGTCCCCACAAATCCCGACTATGTGGATGAGAACAATGCGCTGACCAAACCCTTTGACCAGGTTTATCCCGACCTGTTTGCCAGCGGTGAAGTCAAATACAGCGGTGAGCGCATCCTGATCAAGCTGGAAGAAGCGCCTTCCGGCAGCTTGTCCGGTGAACTGTATGAGGCCGGCGTGCTCCATCTGGAAGAGATGTATGCGCTGCCCAATGCAGTTTGGTATAAAGCAGAGGTCAGCGGAGAGGTGGAAACCGTCATGGCTGCCGTGCGAGACATTGACGATGTTCTGATCGCTGAATATGACTATGCTTACGCGGTGGAAGGCTTTGCGGCTACTGACACCATCGTCGAGGCGGTTCAGGGGAATAAGCACGTCCACAAGCAGTGGCATCTGAAGGGCTGCAATATTCAGAAGACCTGGGAGGGTGACGAAAAGGTCTCCGCCAATCACGGTGAAGGCGTTGTTGTGGCCGTCATCGACACCGGTGTGGACTATAACCATGAGGATCTGAAGGATAATATCTGGGTCAATGTGGATGAGATCCCCAACAACAACATCGACGATGATAAAAATGGTTATGTTGATGACTATTACGGCTTTAACGCCGTTGCAAACAACGGTAATCAGTATGCGGACATCAGTGATCCCATGGATGACCATGGTCACGGTACCCATGTTGCCGGTGTCATTGCCGGTGTGAATAACAATACCGGTATTGTTGGTGTTGCCTATGGCGCCAAGATCATGTCTATCAAGGCTGGCATGTCCAGCGGTTATTTCCACCAGTCGGATATTGCCGAGGCCATTCTGTATGCCCACGCCAACGGCGCAGATGTCATCAATATGTCCTTCGGTGGTACGGCAATTACCATGGCTGTTACGGATGCACTGGAATATGCCTACACCGACTGCGTACTGGTGGCCTCTGCAGGCAACGATGGCGCGCCCAATGAGGGCTTCGGCGCCATTCCCAACTATCCTGCGGCATTGAAGTATGTTCTGGGCGTTATGAGCGTGGATGAAAACGGCGTGGAGTCCAGCTTTACCAACTGGGATGTAGCCCCTTATAATACCGTAGAATACGAAGTCTACGCCCCCGGCGAGGATATTATGAGCACAATTCCCGGCAACCGGTATGCCTCCTGGGACGGCACCTCCATGGCAACTCCCATTGTCTCAGCCACGGCGGCCATGCTGCGCAACGCCTATCCCGACCGCAATACCTATCCCACCAAGTTTATTTATGGTCAGATCGTTAATTCGGGCGAGGAGCACGCCATCTGCTTTGCTCCCGATGTTCATGGCCCGCACAATCTGCCCAAGATCGTGAACGTTTATGACGCCATCACCACCATCCCCACTCCTGACGTGGGCATCACCGATTACCGCATCTTTGACAATGTGGAGTTGGATCCCGACAACAACGGCGACGGCGTGATCGATGCCGGTGAGACCGTGGCGCTGGGCTTTACCTTACGTAACCGCTGGGGCATGGCAGAGAACACCCTGGTGACGGTGGATGCACTGTCTCTGGCCGACATTCCCTGTCCCTTTGTGACCATCACCGATTATGAGGGCGAGCAGAACGAGGACGAAGTGTCTGCCACCGTCAACTACGGCAGCGTGGGCACTTACTCCGACAGCGACTGCGGCAAAAAGATGAACGATGACGTCTTTGTGGGTTGGGAAAAGCCCTTCCTGCTGGAGATCGACGAGGACTGCCCCAACGATTACATCATCAAGCTGAACGTCCGGGTGCAGGCGGAAAATGCGCTGGACGAGCGGGACGAGACCCGCTATACCTCCTCTGCCACACTGGAGGTGGACGTCCGCCGGGGCGTACTCCTATCCGGCCTCATCGACGAGGATATGACGCTGGAGGCCGATAATTATTACATCATCCACAACGCCCTGCAAATCGGCGAGGGCGTTACCGTGCGGGTGGAACCGGGTACGCAGATCCAGTTCTGGACCGACGATCCCCACGATGCCTACGCTGACGAATCTATCGTCTATCTGGATGTTCGAGGAACCCTGCTGATGGAGGGCACAGAGGAAAATCCCATCGAGATCTTCCCCAGTGAGCTGATGAGTCAGTATCGTGTGCAGATCTATGAGCGAGGGAACGGTGTGATCAAAATGTGGCACACCAATATTGTCAATCCCTATTTGAAGTACGATAGCGGTACCGAATCAGGCGTTACCTATGCGGAAAACTGTGAATTCACCCAGAACTATCGAAGCGTCAGATTGTATTATCGTTATCTTTACAATGGACAGGTGAAGGATAGCGATGCTGTGGCTCAAATCCACATCGACACGGTAAAGGATTGCGCTTTCTACCGTTACGGTGGCCGATATACGATGAATTATTCAGGATACGTCAGCACACCGGCCAGTGTCCAGGGCTATTATGAGAACTGTATTTTTGTGGACTGTGATCTGGGATTCCTGGGCACTTACGAGTCCTGTGTGTTCTACGGCAACAACACCTATCTGGGCGAGGTGAAGGGCGACACCAGCACTATAACCATGTCAACGGTTATCC
>CAZYRD010000115.1:0-7998 GCA_964649475.1 uncultured Faecalibacterium sp. | reverse complement strand
AGGTGTAGGCGCTGCTGTGCTTTTCGGCGCTTTGCGTCCAGACGACGGTGCCGGTATGGTTGCCTGCGTCAACCTCACCGTACGCCGTGTTGCAGGTGACGCATACAGCCTTGTCGGTGCAGGTGGCGGTGCCGCCGGTGTGGACACAGGCGTCGCCGCAGTTTTGGCATACGCCGCCGGTCCAGCTGTGTCCGGCCACCGTAACGGTACACACCGCTTTGATGTCATGGTCATCGCCGGAGACGGCGGTGATGGTGGCGGTGCCGTTGCCAACAGCGGTCAGCTTGCCGTTTTTGATCGTGGCAACAGACTCATCGGAACTGAACCACGCAACGGTCCGGTTGGTGGCGTTCTGCGGGGTGATCTCCACCCCCAGCACCGTGCTTTTGCCGGCGCACAGGGTAAGGGAGGCGGGGGTAATGGTGACAGCAGTGACATGGACCGTGTGGTCGGCGGGGGCGGAAAGCGTCCCGGCGCTGTCTGTCACGGCGTCACCGTCGGTGTCGATGTCATAGCTCTGGCTGGTTTTGATCTGCTCCACCGTGGTGGTAAACACGGTGTTTTCGTCGATCTTTTCGTTGGCAAACACATATTCCTTTGTAGCGGTACCGTCCTTGACGGCGACAGCTACATTCACAAGACCCTTGTCAACACCGACGATTTTGATACCGTAGTTCAGATCCTGGGCAAAGCAGAGCACCTTGACATACTCGCCGGTGAACGGGTCCGGCAGAACGGCAAAACGGCCGTGTTCGTTGGTAACGTCGGATTCAGCGCCGTCCTGCAGGGTGATGATCAGATTGCCCTGCGGATCGTAGACATGCACGTCGACGGGGCAGTCAACGGTCATTTTGCTCAGATACTGTACGGACTCCGGCACGTCGCTCATGCCGGAGATGTCAAAACGGAAATCGCTGCGCAGAAGGTCAAGTGTTTGCTGCGCGACAGCGCGGTTGGCGGAATAGGCGTTGTCCGCCATCTTCTGTGCCAGACCTTCGGTGTCGGCCAGATCAATGTAGGCAAGCTCACCTTTTTCCCGCAGCAGATACAGCATGTTGTAATTGTATACAAAATCCCAGGCGTTCACCTCGGAGGGGTTCTGCTGGAACTGCTGCTCTGCATCCAACAGCTTCTGCCGGTAGGTCTTTGCGGCCGCGGCATAGCCCTCCACAAAGGTCACGTTCTGTACCGTTTCGCCCAGATTGACAAGGCAGTTGATAAAGAACGAGGTGACGTTGATGGTGATCAGATAGGAGGAGAAGCCGTCGGGGGCGCCCAATTTGGTAAAGATGGTGCTGAATACCTTGTCGTTCAGCTTGGTGGCGCCAAACAGCTCCACCACCAGATTTCGCATGGCAAGGCCGTAGCCCTCTTCCATCTCTTTCATGACCAGCTCGGCGGCCCAGCGCATCTCGTAGGGGATGTTTTCGGTATCCGTCCGGATGGTCTCCAGAAAATCCTCAAACTGGACATAGGCCTTCAGGCGGGCGTCCAGCTGCTGCATGCTTAAAAAGTTGCTCAGGCTTGCGTCGGCAAGGCTGACGACAGTGCCCACAATGTCCATCGCTTTGGCGTACTGTGCAAGGCCGCTGGTTTCGGTGTAGCGGAAGTTGAATTTCGGGCCGTAGTCGCCCTCCACCACGACGCCTGTCACATCGCTGCCGGCAAGGTTATACCAAAGCGAGCTCTCTTTCAGCAATGTGCGCTGCGCCTGAATGGAATTTGCATCGTTCAGCGTTTCGATGAGATCATCGACCTGCGTTTTCAGCTCGCCGGTGAGCCCGCTGGAAATATCGCTGAGCGTTTTTATGTAGGTCTGCGCTTCAATTTCGTTGGCGGCCGTGTCAAGAAAATCGTACAGCATCGCCTTGTACTTTTTCACGCCCGGGTAGTTGCCCTCCACATAGGTGGGGAAGCTGAGCCATTCGTTCAGTTCGTTGTTGAAGGCCAGACCATCCGCAATGAGAAATGCCCGGAACAACCCGCCCGAAAGGCTGCCCGTCAGCCAATTGCGGTAGTTGGTGGCGGTGTACAGCTCATCCGTTACCAGGCCGAGGGTCGCGCGGCGCTCGCCGGTGGCGTCGGAAAGGTAGCTGATGCCCTCCTGTACGTCGGTAAGGCCATGATACCGGAACAGATACTGAAGCTGCCTGTGTTTTTCCTCGGCGGAGTCGAACCGGTCGCCGTACATGATATCTTCGTACTGCTCGTACAGATCCTGCGAGGTGTAGCGCGCCACCAGCCGAACAATGTCGCTGTTGCTGATGGTGGGCGCGACGGAGGCGGTCTGCCAGCTGAAAACGGGGTGGTGGGAGCTCATCTTCCAGGTAGTGGCAAAATCGAAGCCGGCATAGGTGGATTCCCGCACCATCTGGATGGCGTTCAGCGCGGTGGCGGTGCTGATATCGCAGCCGTTATCGGCAGAATCGTCCAGATAATAGCAGTTGTTGACGGCGACGGAATACTGCCGGTCATAACCGGAGATGATGTATTCGTTTTTGCCAAGGATGGCGCAGTTGGTGCCGCCGGTGATGTCGCCGGTGCTGAAGCAGTTGTTCAGCACGATGGAAGAGCCGTAGACCGTGGTGCCTCTGCCCAGTATGCCGCCGGTGCCGGAGGTGGAGTCGGAACTGAAAACGCTGCCGTTGTTGTAGCAGTCGGTCAGGGTGAGCCTGTTGGGGTAGCGGTATTCGTTTTCCGCCGCATAGATGTTGCCCAGCACGCCGCCGGAAGTGCCCCTGGAGGAAACGCTGCCGGAGTTGGAAAGCTGCGAAACGGTGCGCACGGCCTTTTCGTTTCTGATGTTGTAGAAGACGCCGCCCGCGCCGGAAAGCGCGGCGGAAACCCTGCCGGAGTTGTGACAGCGGGTGATGCTGAAGGTATCACACTGCTGGCCCACGATGATATGGCTGGCGATGCCGCCGGCGTAGTCGTCGGAAGCCTTTACTTCGCCGAAGTTTTGGCAGTCCTCGATGATGAGTCTCCGGTTGGCGTAATAGCCGCTGATGCTGACGTCAGCGATCAGGCCGCCGATACTTTCGCCGCCGGAAACAGAGGCGTAGTTATAGCAGTTGCGCATGGTAAGTCCGGCAGGGGCACTGGAATAAAAGCCGGAATCCGTCACACGGCCCACAAGACCGCCGACGACCGAACTGAGCGAGCCGCCCTTGACGATGCCGTCAACGCTGCACTTTTCCAGTACAAGCGAGGTCGCCTCGCCCACAAGAGCGCCGATGCCGAGACCTCGGTAATTGGAGGAACGCACGTGTGCCTGACGCAGGGTCAGGTTGCGGATGGTCACGGTGGAATCCTGCTTTGTCTTGCCGAAAAAGCCCAGATAGCTGGTATCGGGCTGGACGATGTACAGGCCGGTGATGGTATAGCCGCCGCCGTCAAAGGTGCCGCCGAAGTTGTTGATGGGGAAGGATTGTTCGGCGGAATTATAGGTGGAAGGCGCCGTATAAAGCCAGTTGTTGAAATCGGAGGTGTCGTTGAGGGTGATGTTCGCAGTCAGCAGAATGAATTTGCCGTCATAGGAGGTGCCGCTGTTTACCTTTTTGGCAAACCACAGCAGCTGGTCACGGCTGCTGATGCGGTAAGGGTCCGTTTCGGTGCCTTTGCCGCCGGCAAAGCCTGCGTTTTCCGGCTGGCCGGCGATGTCATCCGTGTCGGAAAGCGGCATAATGCCCGCATCCGGCTCCTGCGAAGAACTGTCATCTGCCAAAGACTGTGCATCGGGCAAGCTCTGGCTTTCCGCCTGGGCAAGATAAATATGCTCCGCCGCTGCGGCAAAAACCTGTGCCGGAAGGCAGCCGACCATCAACCCCAGCGCAAGAATTAAACAAAGAATACGTTTTGTCATGCTTTCAATCCTCTGTGTGCGTTTTTTGTGTGCATAATTGTATATATTATAGCAAAAGGACACGGAATTTACAATATGGACGGCAGCCAACCCGATAAAAAAGACGGCAGCCGACCCGATAAAAAAGCAGAGGCAGAACCGAAGCTCTGCCTCTGGCGGATGACGGGATATTATAAAACAGTGGTTTGAGCAGGGTACGGTCAGCGCTCCTCCCATTCGGCACGGTAGTCAAGGCTTTGGAATGCTGCTGTGCCCAGTTCGGCAAACAGCGCAAGGAACGTGCCGGTAAAGGTCATTTGCTCGGTGACTTCGGTGGCAAGGCCGGCGGTAAGCGCCGTGCCGAGGCAGGCGTATTCGCCGTCGTCCGCCGCAGCAGCAAAGGTGTAGGTGCTGCGGTCGGAGCTGATCTTCAGCCGGACGGTGCGGCATTCCGGCAGCGGCAGCTCGGCGGTGACCATCTCCATGTCGTACAGATGCTTGCGCAGCTGGGCAAACAGCTGTCCGTTCCGGCGGGTAAGCAGCACGTCGTAATGGTGCGTGTGCATGTAATAGGCGGTAAGACCGGCGCGGGTACCCTCGTCTATGGCGGCGCTCACCACTGCGGTGGTTTCGGTGACAAACTGTGTCTGGCGGATGCCCAGCCATGTGGGTGTGATGTTGGGCGTGGAAAGCAGCTGGTCGGTGCCGCGCAGCTGCAAGCCGTTTTCAAACCCGTAATTGGACAGGACCGGGTTGCGCAGCCAGGTAAAAGCCTTTGGCAGGCAGCCGGTGCACTTCATGGCGGTGAAATCCGCATGAAGATCATCCGAAACCGGGGTGACGGTATCGGCTGCGGGCAAAGCCGCCCCTGTCAGTGGCTTCATCACGCCGCCGTTGGCCATGCGGGGCCAGCCGTCCTCCCATGTGACGGGCGCAAGAAAGGTCTCGCGCCCCAAATGGTGCAGCATCGGTCCGGTGGGGCGGGTGCCGAGGCAGACCACCCACCAGCTGCCGTCGGCGTCGTCAAACAGGTCGGCGTGGCCGGTGCACTGGATGGGCCCTTCGCCGGAGTAATTCCGGCAGGTCAGCAGCGGCCCGTGGGGGCTGAACTCGTAGGGGCCTTCAATGCTGCGGCTGCGGGCGATGGTCTCCATGTGACCATATTCCGTGCCGCCTTCGGCCAGCATCAGATAGTACCAGCCGTCCCTTTTGTACAGGTGAGGCCCCTCCGGGCATTTGCCGCCGGAGCCGTGGGAGATGAACTTCTTTTCGGAAAGGATCGCGCCGGTGAGCGGATCCGTCTCAAAAAAGACGATGCCCTGCCCGCCGAACGCTTCGTCATGACCGGTGCCGCAGAAATAGCAGCGGCCGTCATCATCCCAGAAAAGCGAGGGATCAATGCCGAACTGGTCCACGTAAACAGGCTCGGACCAGGGGC
Organism: uncultured Faecalibacterium sp.; assembly: GCA_964649475.1. Taxonomy (GTDB): domain Bacteria; phylum Bacillota; class Clostridia; order Oscillospirales; family Ruminococcaceae; genus UBA1762. Next base: position 2,719 of record CAZYRD010000115.1, on the reverse strand, counting down.
CGGCGGGGTCTTCGGCGTGGACGATGAAGTTGCCGGTGCGGCCGGAGCCGAACATGATGTTGACGTTGGTGGTGATCATGTAATACAGCCCGTCGTGATAGCGGATGGTGGGGGCAAAAATGCCGCCGGAGGGGGCGCTGCCGTGCAGCGGCAGCTGGCTTTCCCGGTCCAGAACATGGCCGGTCAGCTCCCAGTTGACCAGATTTTTGCTTTTGTACAACGGCACGCCGGGGAAAAACTCAAAAGAGGAGGTGACCAGATAAAAGGTGTCGCCCATACGGCAGACGCTGGGGTCGGGGTTATATCCGGGGACGATGGGATTACGGTACTCCATAAAGAAAGACCTCCTGATAGGATGGAATCGGTTTCCGGTGCGATTGACGGTGTTTTACTTGACGCGAAGCTCCCTTACGCGGTGCTTTTCGGCCATGCGCAGCAGGGCTTCGGCCTCCTCCTGCGAGGACGCACTGACCACAAAGAACACCTTTTCCGAACCAAGCGCATCCAGCAGCGGTTCCACATCCTGCGGAAGCAGCTCGTTGATCAGCACCGTCTTACCGGCGGCCTGCATCTTTTTGAACACATCGATGAAATTGTGCCGTCCCGGCTGGCCCACCACGTTGGTCCACTGGATGACGCCGATCTCCGGGATGGACAGCAGATCCTCCAGATGGCGCAGCTGCGCATACCCGTCCAGATGGTACAGCGCATGGTCCAGATGCTTTGCGCACACCTGCAGCTCCGGCAGGAAAAAGCGCTTGAACATCGGATTGGAAACATTGACCGAAAGATCCGCCTGCAGATGGTGGAAATTCCCCGGCGCCCACATGGAGAGCCAGCCCACGGCGCTGCCGCCGTCGTTCAGCTCCCGCAGGTGTTCGTACAGCAGATCGGTGCTGCGCCGCCAGCCGTCGATGACGGCGTCCCGGGCGGCTTCCACGCCTTCGGGGTCGGTGATCATATCCATCAGCATCTCTTCGCCGTCGCGCAGGGCGCCCAGCACGTCCATGCTGCCGGTGTTGTCCGGCAGGGCGGCCAGATATTTGCCTTTGCCGTGAACGGTAAAATAATCCGCTGCGGCAAGCTGTGCCTGCAGAATGGGGTTGCTTTCATCATAGATGAGACCGTGGTCGTTAATGTCGGAAATGATGGGGTCATACCACACGGTGGTAGGCTGGACGGTGGGCTTTGCGCCAAAGTAGGCGGTGTGCCCGGCGGGGCCGTACATCAGCCACACACGCGGGTAGGACTCACCGCCGTAGAAAGTGTGTTCCATGACAGCTTCGCTGTCCCGGCGCAGTCCGTCAAGATCATACGGATCGTGCATGAAGGCGTGCTCCACGGGCCAGCGCTTTCCGTCATGGATCTCTTGATTGTAGCGGGCGAAAAAGTCCTCGCTGCCGTGACGCGGCGCCGTTACGGAAATGCAGCAGCGATCCAGCATTTCGCCCTGCCACAGCGCTTCAAAGCGCTGCTTCGCCTGCTCCCAGTCCTCTTTATAATACATAAAATGACCTCCTTGCCAAAATGCTGCAATGCTTCACTGTCAGTATAGCGGATACCGAAAAGGTTTTCCAGAACAAATTGGCTTTTTTATTAGACTATTTTGCCGCTGCAAATATTTTCGGCGTTTTGCTGAAAAGGCGCGGCCCGTTTTATGCAAAAGGGAAATATAAGCCTCGAAGGGCTTTTGAAAGGCGAAAGGTTTTTTGGTGAGGTGCGTTGAAACACAGCCGAAACAGGCGTTTTTGCCGCCAGACAGAGGGCGGACAGCATACTGGCGTGCCTAATAAAAAAACATTGCAACAGCAACAAGGCAGCACAGCTGTATCGGCTGTGCCGCCATCTTTTTCCGTCTGTTCCTATCCGTCCTTTCTGGAAAATAAGTTTTCAGCAAGCACAGCAGGTGAGTGACCGCTTGCGTTGTACTTGCTCATAGCGCAAGCACGACGAGCACAGCCATGCTCCTTGTTGGGATAATCCCAAACCCTTGCTTATTTCGGGACAATTTTCCATCATACCTTTAACACTTCGCAAGTACTGTTTAGGCGGATTTGGATAGAAAAAGAGGCCGCCGACTTTGATGAAATCTTTGTCAGCGGTCGGGTCTTTCGGTATTCAGCTGTAAGCGATTGGTACAACAAATCGTGTTTCATTTATAAAAAATTGTTGTCAATGTATTCTATAAACGACTTTCCGGTGACTTTATCAGCGTTGCTCCTGTACCGGTCAAAAGACTCTTTTAAGCCCTCAGACAATGATCTCACATCATGCATCAAATCATATTGCTTTGACACATCGAGATAATATTCATAATGACAGAAACTAAAGTAATTCCTCTGCTCTGTTTCATCATATACATTTTCAAAACGAACCTGTTTCCCGGCAACAGAGCAGCAAAGAGCTGCCCATTCACGAACAGAAATTGGATTCTTATTGCCTGCGTTGAAGATGTGCTGATTGGAAAAATGCTTTTGCTTTCATATTTCCTTGCACTACCTCCTTCGTCGATTGTTGACTACAGTTCAGACGCGTTCAGTGTTCCCTTGCGAATGGTCAGCAGTGCGGCATTGACCTCAGCGCCCATAATCAAAATCGCTGCGGTGATATACAACCACATAAGCAGAACGATCACGGCCCCTAATGTTCCATAAATGACAGAGTAGTTGGCAAAGTTATCCACGTAGAAAGAAAACCCTATGCTGACCGCCATCCAAGA
>CAZYRD010000114.1:0-8043 GCA_964649475.1 uncultured Faecalibacterium sp. | reverse complement strand
GAAGATGTATTTGGGGATATACACCTTTTTCAGCAGCGGAGCCGCAGCCAGCACACTGCTCATGCCGGAGGTGGTGGCATCGTTGAAAAAGGTGAACAGAAGCTGGCCGCACAGCAGATACACCGCAAAATTATCAATGCCGCCGCCCTTCATCTGCGTGGCAAACAGACTGGAAAATACCGCCCAGTACACCAGACACATCATCAGGGGGTTGAGCACGCTCCACAGCACGCCCAGCACGCTGCGGCGGTATTTCAGCTTGAAATCACGGCTGATGAGATAATAGATGAGATAGCGGTAACGCCAGAAATCCTGCAGATACAGCTTCAGTTTCTCCATTTTGGCTTTCACGGCCGGTTACCACCTTTCAAAATATTCAAAGCTCTGCTGCGCAAAAGGTACGTGCAGCTTATCCTTGGCGGAAAGGTTGTACCCGCAGCCCACGTCCGGCCATTCCACGCCGATGTCGGGATCGTCAAAGGGAACGCCTCCCTCGTCGCCGGGGGCGTACAGGTCGGTGCATTTATAGCTGAACTCGGCGGTATCGCTCAGCACAAGGAAGCCGTGGGCAAAGCCTTCCGGCACATAGAACTGGCGCTTGTTTTCGGCGCTGAGGACCACGCCGTACCATTTGCCGAAGGTAGCGCTGTGCGGACGCAGATCGACCGCAACGTCAAACACCTCGCCGGAAACGGCACGCACCAGCTTGCCCTGCGGGTGCTGCTTCTGGAAATGCAGACCGCGCAGCACGCCTTTGGTGGAGCTGGACTGGTTGTCCTGCACAAATTCCGCCGTGATGCCGGCGGCGGCAAATTCCTCTTTCTGGTAGGTCTCCATAAAATAGCCGCGGGCGTCGCCGAACACGGTGGGTTCCACCACGACAAGACCTTCAATACCGGTGGGGATAAAATTGAATTTTCCCATATTGTCCTCCAACTATGTTTTTTCGCAGAACGGTGCACGGCCCCGTCTGCCGCGATTTGACAGAATACCTATAAATAACCAATATAATGATAGCACACAACCGCTCATTTTACAAGCTTACAGACTCAGAATTCGTCCTGTAATCCGTTGCAAATGCAAAACAAGGCCTTTCCCGCTCCCGTATGGAACGGAAAAAGCCTTGCCTCATTTGCCTGCAGCCGGCTGTCAGCCGTTCAGAAGCTCCATCACATCGTGCAGCACGCCATCTTTTTCGTACTCCACATGCAGGTGCGGTTCCTGTGCGATCTCGGCGTCCAGCTCGTCCAGCTTGCCGATCACAGCCCCGGCGGTGACGGCCTCGCCCTGCTTGACGGCAGGCTTGTGGGCAAGCCCCGCATACCGCAGCAGACCGTCCGAGCCTTCGATCTCCACCGTCCAGCCCCACAGCACATCCTCATACACGCCTTTTACCGTGCCGCTGGTGACACTGCACACCTTTTCACCGTAGGCGGCAGTAAAATCGGTACCGTTGTGGGTGCGCCAGTCGCCCATCGTCTCGTTGTACAGCAGCTCATCCCCGCTGAAATGCGCCATCACCTCACCGGCAACGGGCTTTGCAAACCGGGGCGAAGCGGCTTGAGAAGCCGGCGGCTGGACTTCCTGAGAAGAAGAACCGGCGGAAGGCGCCGCCGTGCTTTCCGCCGCGGCAGAGCCCTGCTTTGAAGCAGCGCCCGCCTGCGAAGAGGGTTCCTTGGGCACGCCGGATTCCGACTTGCCGACGGGGGTCTCGGCGATCTCCTCCGTCTGCCATGCGGTTTCGCTCTCCTGCGCATTCTGCGGTTCCGCAGTGGGGGCGGGCTCGCTCTGCCCCAGACTGTCGATCATACCGTTGATAGCGCCCACACCGGCCACGCCGGCCGCCGCCACGCACAGCCCTGCCGCCAGCAGCAGGCCGCGCTTTTTCATAAACTGGTTGAATTTTCCCATGTGTATCTCCCTTTCCAAAGGCTTTGGTTGGTTCCGGTGCGGCGGCAACAGCCGCGCCGTACTGCCTTTAGTGTGGGCCCCGCATGACAAAATATACCCAGCCGCGTTTCCCTTTACAAAAAAGCCTGCGGAAACCGGCATCCGAAGCACCGGTTTCCGCAGACTTACTTTTCAAAGGCGGTTTACAGCTTTTTCAGTTTCTCCAGCAGACCGGGGACGATCTCCTCGAACCGGCCGCTCCCCTTATGGCGCAGTATGCCCGCAGTTTCGTACAGAGTCATGGAATCGAACAGGCCACTGTCCCGGACGAGCTTGTACTCCTCCAGAAAATCGCCCATATCGACATAGCGCTCGTAGGCGATGGGTACGCCGCAGGCGCGGGCGGTTTCGATGAGACGGCGGCACTGTGGGTCACGCAGAACAAACTCCGGCGAATAGCGGAAGGTGCGCAGGGTGATCTCATCCGGACGGAGCTCCTCCAGCCAGCGTTCCCACTGCCATTCCACCGTCATCGGGTAGGCAAAGTGCCTCTCCAGCGGGATGGGATCGTGCAGCATTTCAGCGTTGAGCTGTACAACAACGCCCGTTCCTGCGGCGCGGGCGGCCTGTGCCCCAGCGCGGAACAGCCCGCTGAACACATCACCGCGCACCCTGGCGATGCGCTCCACGGTCATGTCCTTCTCATCGCATTTGCCGTAGCGTTCCCAGTACAGCTTTTTGACGCTGTCATTATAGCCGTAGGCGAAGGGCTCGTCCATCATCAGGCTGTGGCATTCCACGCGGTGGCTGATGAAGTCATAGCCGTCGGCAATGCAGCGGTTCAGCATATCCATCCAGTACTGCTGCACGCCCTCGCTGCATTCGCACAGCGCGGCATGAACATAGCGGTTTTTTCCGCGGGCGATGCCGTAAACGCCTTCGCCCACCTCCGGGTCCAGCGCATACTCGAAATATTCGCCGAACCCCATATCAAAGCCCAGACCGGTTTCGCGCCAATCCCGGCCAAGAGGATCGCTCCAGACCTTCGTTTCGTTGCCGACTGCCGCGGGAATGCGCCTGCCGTCGGCGGCGTAGCAGCGGATGCCCTGCATCAGCGTGTTGGTGAACCGCGCATCGCGGTCCTCTTCGTCCCAGGGCGCACCGCAGCCGCACACCACCGCGATGTATCTTTCGCGGATGGTGAACCCGTCCAGACGGATGGCCGTGACCACATCGCCCTTGCGCGTCAGCGTCCGTCGGCCGTACCCCTTGGAATACCAGCCATTGCTTTGCGCAATGACGGTCACATCCTCCTCGGCCACGGCGGTGGTCAGGGTGAAATTGAAATCGCCGTCATATTTTTTGTAATGGGCGTTGTTGTCCGAAACGTAAATGGCGAGATCTTCCCTGCGGATGCGCGTGGGGCACGCATTGTGCTTGCGCAGCTCGATGGCGCACACCGGCATGTTCTCCGCTTCCTCATCAATATCCCACGTGCGGCGCTTGATGCGATCCTCCGGATGCTTGTACACGTAATCGCAGCCGTCCAGAATATAGCCGCCGCTCCACGGCAGCGCCTGTGACGCGGCGTACTGCCGCACCTCGGGATAAAATTCGGAATAGGTTGCGGCATTGCCGTTTTCCAGCAGGCGCAGAACACCCACCGTGCTCATACCGAGCTCGCGGGCGATCTCTGCCGCCGCCCGGTTGAAATCCGGCATATTCAAGGCAGTCTGCACCGTGCCCGGAACACGCCCCTGCTCCTTCTGCGGGTTGTGGTGGTCCCAGAACCATTTGTCCCTGCGGTCACCGTACCAGTACCAGTACAGGCGGCTGACGCGGTTCTCTGCCAGCTTTTCCAGCAGCGCACGCAGCGCGTGCCGGTCAAAGGGCTCGTTCCAGCAATCGTCCGGAAAATCCACCAGTGCGTTCAGACCAAATTCCATCTCTTTCATGTTTGCCTCCCGATTCTTTGAAAAAAATCCTGATTCAAAACACGGCGCTCTTTTTCTTCATTGTAGCAAAAAGCTCTGCATTTCTCAAGATACATTTTCCGTCAACCGAAATGGGATTCCGGCAGGATCCGCAACAAAAAACAAACCACCAGTTGAACTGGCGGTTTGTACAAGTCCTGAAAGGATATGATACGGGCGAAGAGCCTGAAAGTCACGCCGAAATGCCTGCCGGCCGCATTCCATTCACGGCCGCTGCCAGAGCGGCCCGCCTCTCCGGAACGGCATCCTTTTCGCAATCAACGATAAACTCACCCGCACTCGTGAAAAAGATCCGGCATGTTGTTTCAGTCGATATCCTCTGCGATCGTGTCCGGAGCATGATCCAACTCTTCCGGATGACTGATAAGCCGCATAAAGTATTTTATCACGCTTGCATAGTAAAATCCGTCACAGATGCGTTCGTCCAGATTGAAAGTCATATCCAGATACTTTCTATCCACGATCTCCCCGTTTTTGATTTCCTCCGCTCTGCGTTTCCGGCCAAAAGCGCAGAAGACCGGAACGGTGCCAAAGTCGTACAGATGATGATAAACAGGCTTGATGCCTAAAGAACCCACATTGGTAAAATACACGCTGCCGTGGAAAGGACTGATCTCCAACAGGAACTCAGGCACCAGTCCGAAATAATCCATGCATTTCAGCAGCCAGATGGCAAGCTTCAAAAGCAGTCCCGGAATCATCATAAAGCCGGCCACAGCAGCATCGGCAGTGGTCTCCATTTCATTTTTCGCTTCTTCAACCTTTTCGTTGAATTTCCGATACACATCCGCCGCGGTATCCGCAGGATGCAAATGTACTTTGATCAGAGAATCCGGCGCTTCTGCCGTCAGCTCTTTCTTGACGGTCATGCAGACCGCGATATCCTCACCGCGGGAATAGATCCGCTGACCGGCAATGAACCGGTTTAATTCCGGATACTTGGCCACAGTGCGGACATAGGCAGCAATCACCGCATGCGTAGCGCTGAATCCCGTCAGACCCTCTTTACGCTTTTTACGAACATAGCGCTCCATTTCCGTTATCTCCAAGGATTCGGAAAACAGATTGCTTGCACCCGTCCGGTTCGGCATAAAATAAGCAGTGATCTGTTCCATGACCTGCGCCTTGCGCACCCTGCGTCCATCAATACGGTCGCCCCAGGAAGGATGCCATTTTCCATCATTATGTACCTTTACAGCAGGCCAAAACACAATTATTCCGCCAAAAAACAAGCTGCCGGAAACACTGTTTATAAAAACACAGCCCGCCAGGCCTAACAAGCCCGACAACAGCAGCCATATTTTCCTGATCCGACCGCTGATCGCAAGCGTGTAGCACACGCTGAATAAAGCACCGGCCACCCAAACCGATACGGAACCTGAGTGAGCCGCAAAGCAGATGCCCCAGACCCATACCGGAAGTGCGGTCTTATACAGCATTTCACTTCCGGCGCAAACCGCAATCAACGCAAACCAAATCACAGCCACACAGGGCAGCACAGCACCACACCACAACCCAAGCCGTGCGGAAGCCGTTTCCTGCACCGAAAAAACTGCCGCAGCAGCCGATGCCGCCATGCTCACGACCATAAGCCAAACGCAGAGATGTTTTCTGCTTGTATAAAGATGTTCTTTTTTCATGTCTCTTATCTTTCTTACTTTTCTTTTCGTGAAATACAGCCGTTCTGTAAACAGCCAGATCTAAAGTGCCGCAAAACATCAGCTGCAACAGAACCGTCCGGATACATATTCGTCAACACCTCATTGCGGCGGCGTCTCACCCGGATGGTTCCGGCGCCATGCAAGGAAGTTTTCCAGAATGACCTGCGCGGCCACAGCGTCCAGCACCTGCTTGCGTTTTTTGCCGTAAACGTTGTTTTCGCCCAGAATGCCCGCAGCGGTGACGGTGGTGCTGCGCTCGTCCCACAGGTGTACGGGGATGGGCACGATGGCCTGCAGCAGCTCGGCTACCTTGCGGCATTTTTCGGCGCGGGCGCCTTCGGTGCCGTCCATGTTGCGGGGCAGGCCGATGATCACCATACCGACGTCGTATTCGCGGGTGGCGTACACGATTTTTTCCACCACTTTGGCCATGCTTTTTTCCTGAATGATACCAAGGGGCGATGCAAGAAATTCGGTGCGGTCGCAGGCTGCAAGCCCGGTGCGGCTGTCACCGTAATCCACAGCTAGAATTTTCATAGAAAGGCTTCTCCTTTTATTGGCACGCGCTGTACACGGCACATAATGTTATTTTTCTTTTATTATACTGCGCTTTTTTCAATTATGCAAGCCGCACGGTACATTCTGCGGGAATCATTGCGCACGGGCCGGGCATACTATGGGTACGACACCCTTAATCACTGAAAAAAGGAGCGTGCTGCACATGAACCCGTTTTTGGAAAAAGCCACCGCCTGCCTTGAGGACCACATCGTCGACTGGAAGACGCTGGCGACCAAGCCTTATGAAAAAGAGACCGTCGATCCCTACACCAAGCTGCGCATCATTCTGATGAACGGCACCGAGTTTGAATCCGTCTGGCTGGGGCATCAGTTCAGCCGTCACTGTCCGGACAACGACCTGCGCCGCGAGATCGCCATGATCCGCCGCATTGAACAGCAGCAGCAAAAGCGCATCAGCGCACTGAAGCCTGCGGATGAAAGCCTGCTGGAGCACACCATCGGCTACGAGATGCTGGCGGTGGACCTGACCAGCGCGCTGGCCAAAACCGAGCCGGACGGCTATGTCAGGCAGGCGCTGGATTTTGCCCTGCTGGAGGATTTTGACCACCTGTACCGGTACGCCAACCTGCTGGAGGGCGAGCGCCACATCGACCCCGCCCGCCTCGTGGGCAAGCATATCGAGATCATGCCCGGGCGGCCCACCGTTTCGGAGTACCGCGACCCCTTCGACGATATCCGCCGCCCCATCACTGCAAACGCCGACCTGCTGACCAAGCTTCACGTCAATATCATCACCGCCGCCGAGCAGCAGACGATGAACTATTATATGAATATCGGCAATTTTTACGACAGCGACGCCGGCCGCAAGCTGTACGCCGAGATCGCATTGATCGAGGAGCAGCACGTCAGCCATTACGGCAGCCTGAAAGACCCCTGCATGACCTGGCTGGAAAGCCTGCTGATGCACGAGTACACCGAGTGCTATCTGTACTGGTCCTGCTTCCAGACCGAGTGCGACCGCCGTATCCGCGGGCTGTGGGAGGAGCTGTTCTGTCAGGAGGTCGCCCATCTGCACAAGGCCGCCGAGCTTTTGAAAAAGTACGAAAAGAAGGAATGGCAGCAGGTCATTCCCGGCGGCGAGTTCCCCGCCGTGCTGGATATGGTGCCCAGCAAAAACTATGTGCGCGAGGTGCTGAACACCGTGCGTGCCACCAGCTGCCGCGAGGACTACCGCTGTGTTTCGGATATGCCGGATGACGCGGATTTCTTTGCCTATCAGCAGAAGGTCAACCACAACATCAATGCGGCGCAGTCCCACGCCGTCATCAAAAACTATATTGCCGAAAACGGAAAGGACTACCGGTATCAGGAGTGTCCGCACCCCATTGCCGCACTGGACGACCGCACCTGTGACAATACCCGGGTCGGCCGCTGCAAAAAAGAGGCCTGCGGCTGCGAATAACGCCGCCGCATCCGCCAAACAAGCTTTTTTCGAGGCCACTGCATGGTTTGCAGCGGCCTCTTCTTTGTACAAGATGCTTCAAACTTGCACGAATTGTCGTGCAAAATCAACAAAAAGTTTGTTGCATATTGTGCTTGAAACCCATCCTCCGCAGTGGTATCATTACAATCGCGCTCTTAACAGAAAATTCATATCTGTGCAACACAGAAAAGAGGGTATTATGCAAACACATCTCATTTGTCTGGCGGCCGCCATGCTGGGCGGTCTGCTGCTCTCCCGTCTGACCAAAAAGGTCAATCTGCCCGCTGTCACCGCATATCTGGTGGCGGGCCTGCTGCTCGGCCCCTACTGCATCGGCGCACTGGGCATTTCCGGTCTTGGCTTCAACACACTGGAGCAGGTGGAAAGCCTTTCCATCGTGACTCAGACCGCGCTGGGCTTCATCGCGTTTACCATCGGCAATGAATTCCGCCTTGGCCAGCTGAAAGCCATGGGCAGCAAGGCCATCACCATCGGC
>CAZYRD010000113.1:0-8062 GCA_964649475.1 uncultured Faecalibacterium sp. | reverse complement strand
CGGACTCCTTATCCACACCGTAGGCCAGAGCGGCGGCGGTGGGCTCGTTGATGATGCGCTTGACTTCCAGACCGGCAATGGCGCCGGCGTCCTTGGTGGCCTGACGCTGGCTGTCGTTGAAGTAGGCGGGCACGGTGATGACGGCCTCGGTGACCTTCTCGCCCAGGTAGGCCTCGGCGTCGGTCTTCAGCTTCTGCAGGATCATGGCGCTGATCTCCTGCGGGGTGTAGCTCTTGCCCTCAACGGTCACCTTTTCGCTGGTGCCCATTTTGCGCTTGATGGAGGAAACAGTGCCGTCCGGGTTGGTGATGGCCTGACGCTTGGCGACCTGACCCACCATGCGCTCGCCGCCCTTGAAGCCGACGACAGAGGGGGTGGTGCGGGCGCCTTCGGCGTTGGCGATGACGACGGGCTCGCCGCCTTCGATGACGGAAACGCAGCTGTTGGTAGTACCCAGATCGATACCGATGATCTTAGACATAGTTCATTTCTCCTTTTATACCGTTCAAAAGTTGTGATTTTGCGAAATTTATCAAAGAGGGCGGGGAAAAGGGTGTGAGCGGCTTTTGCCCCGGCCCGGGCTTTGTGCAGTTATGCGCTGACGACCACCATCGCGTGGCGGATGACGCGGCCGTTGAGGGTGTAGCCCTTCTGGAACACCTGCACGACGATGCCGGGCTCCACGCCTTCGGTGGGCTGCTGCATCATGGCAGAGTGCACGTTGGGGTCAAAGGGCATATCCTGCGCGGGGATCTCCTCCACGCCCATCTCCTTCAGCACGGCGGCGGCCTTGCTCAGGGTCATGGTGACGCCCTTTTTGTAGTTTTCGTCGGAGGTCGCGGCTGCGGCGGCCATCTCCAGCGTGTCGATCACCGGCAGCAGCTTTTCCACCGCGTGGGCCACGCCGTTGCCAAAGGCGGCGTCGCGCTCCTTGGTGGTGCGCTTGCGGTAGTTGTCGTACTCGGCGGCGGTGCGCAGAAACAGATCCTTCGTCCTGGCGGCTTCGGCCTTGGCGGCCTCCAGCTCGGCGGCAAGGGCTTCGGCCTTGGCGGCCTTTTCCTTTTTCGCCTTTTTGGGCTCCGCGGCGGGCTCGGCAGCGGCTTCGGCGGCGGCTTCGGCGGCTGCTTCGGCGGCGGCTTCAGCAGCAGTCTCTTCCACGGGGGTCTCTGCGGTCTCTTCCACCGGGGTCTTGTTCTCTTCGTTCATGTCCGATCTCCGTTCTATTCGTTGGTCTGGCGGCTGCCGGACATCGCCTGTCCAAGCCGCAGGGTATAATACTCAAGGATGGGGCTCAGCTTGCCGTAGGGCATGCGGTCGGGGCCGATGATGGCCATGCCGCCCCGCAGGCCGTTGCCCGCCATGTAGCGGCGCGCCATGACGGCGACGCCCGCAGGCAGGTCGGATTCCGGGTCGCTGCCCAGCGTCACGGTCAGCCGGTCGTTCGGCGGGGTGATGCTTCGTGCCAGCCGTTTGTGGTCGCTGGAAAACTCCAGAAGCTGCGCCAGTCTGGCGCTGGTTTCGGGGTACTGCAGCAGATTGGCGATGCCCTCCACCGCGGTGACGCTGCTGCCCGCCTCCTGCACCAGCAGCGCGGCGGCGCGGGCCACCGGCATCAGGGCGTCGGCGCGGTCGCCGAAGGCCATCTGCAGCCCCTGCAGGATCGCGGGTGAAACATCCGCCGGCGTCAGGAACGCCAGCGCCCGGTTGACAAGCACGGTGGCGGTGCGGATGTCCTCCTCCATCAGGTCGGCGCCGGTGCGGGCCACCCGCGTCAGCACACCGCCCGCGCTGGTGACAGCCAGCACAGCCGCCGTACAGCGGCCAACCTGTGTCACCTGAAAATGGGCGATGCGGATATCCTCCGCACGGGGGGTCGCGGCGGCGACCATCAGGCCGGTCTGTTCGCTCAGCGCCCGGGCAGCCTGCGCCACAAGGCGGGGCGGGTCGTAGTCAAAGGCGGCAAAGCGGGCGTCGATCTCCGCCTTCTGCCGCGGCGTCAGGACGGCGGTGTGCATCAGATGATCGATGTAATACCGGTATCCGGCGCCGGAGGGCACGCGGCCAGCGCTGGTGTGGGGCTGCTCCAGCAGGCCCAGCCGCGTCAGGGCGGCCATTTCGTTGCGCAGGGTGGCGGTGCTCACCGCCAGATCCATATGCTCGCTTAACAGGTGACTGCCGATGGGCTCGCCGTCGGTGGTGTACAGCGTCACAATGGTACGCAGCACCTGCTGTTTGCGTTCATCCATCCACAGTCCCTCCTTATGCTTTGGATTTTCGTTTTAGCACTCTATCGCTTCGAGTGCTAAAACTATTTTACAACAAATCCACAGGATGTCAAGAACTTTGCTCAAAAAACTTGTTAAATTTTTTGTGAACACCGCGGTGCAGTCCTTTCGCATTGTGCGGAAAAACGCAAAAAATATACAATATACAAATATGCAAAGAGAAATGCTTGCCCGCGGGAAACCGGCCGGGTTATCTTTATTTGTGCAATGATACGCAAATAAAGATAAGCCATATCGCAAATCCATCTGTTGAAAAAGCAGCCGAATCCGCTATAATGAAGGTATACTGAGAAAAAATACAAGCACACAAAGAGGTTTTTTCATGGAAGTGGTTGGTCGTTTTGCGCCGTCGCCCAGCGGCCGTATGCATCTGGGCAATCTGGCGTGCAGTCTGCTGGCGTGGCTGTCTGCCAAAAGCGCCGGCGGGCGCATCGTGCTGCGCATCGAGGATCTGGACGCCGAGCGCTGCCCCCGGGTGTATGCCGATGCGCTGGAACAGGACCTTGCCTGGCTGGGCCTGCACTGGGACGAGGGCGGCAGCACCGGCGGCCCCAACGGCCCCTATTACCAAAGCGGGCGCAGCGAAATTTACCGCGCCGCGTTTGAAAAACTGCAGGCCATGGGGCTCATCTACCCCTGCTTCTGCAGCCGCAGCCAGCTGCACGCCGCCAGTGCCCCGCATCGCAGCGACGGGCAGGTGGTGTATCAGGGCACCTGCCGCGGCCTGACCCCGGCGCAGGTGGCCGAGCGTATCGAAAAAACAAAGCGTCTGCCCGCCATGCGCCTCACCGTACCGGACGAGGTGCTTGCCTACACCGACGGCCATCTGGGCGAGTACAGCGAGCATCTCCCCACCGACTGCGGCGACTTCATCCTGCGGCGCGGCGACGGCGTGTACGCCTACCAGCTTGCCGTGGTGGTGGACGACGCCGCCATGGGCGTCACGCAGGTGGTGCGCGGCGAGGATCTGGCCTCCAGCACGCCGCGGCAGCTGCTGCTGTACCGGCTTCTGGGCCTGCCCGCGCCGCAGTTCATCCATCTGCCGCTGCTGCTTGCGCCGGACGGGCGGCGGCTTTCCAAGCGGGACGGCGACGTCAGTCTGGAAAACCTGCGCGCCCGCTACACTGCCGAAGAGGTGGTGGGCAAGCTGGCGTACGCCTACGGCCTCAACCCCGGCGGCGAACCCCGCACCCCGGAAAGCCTGCTGGCGGATTTTTCCTGGGAAAAAGTGCCCAAAGGGGACATCTGCCTGCCGGAGGGCCTGTTCTGAGACAGAAAAACGTGTGAACAGCCGAAAGCAAAACCGTTTTCGCGGAAAAAAGGGGAAGCTATGAACCGTATTCTTGTTATCACAAACGAGCCGTCCGACCTTTCCCGGCTTCTGGAAGAGCAGTTCGGCGCAGCGGTCCTGTCAAACGATGCGGACGGGTTCGATGCCGACGCCTTTGACTCCCTGTGCATTCTTGGCGGAAATCAGGAGGGATCCCTGACCCTCTCCTTCCCTCTGCGTCTGTGCGTGGAAAAGATGCGGGAACAGAACAAGCCTGTTTTCTGCGAATTTCTGCGCTCCATCGGCGGCATCTGGCAAAGCGAATCCGGCGGCTATGCGCGGGGCGTCTGTCACACCACCCACCACCGCATGGTTTTCTGCAAAGAAAGCCTCAGCGGCTGCGGCCTTGCGGACGGGGCCGTTCTTGACAGCCACATGAACGAATGCATCTGCTACTCCAACCGGAATACGGCGCTGACACCGATTCTTGTCTGTCACGACTACGTCTGTGCCCACGATCGGATCGATATGCCCAAAGAGGAGCTGCTCCGCGGCCTGTGGGCGCTGTGGAAGCTGGACGAAAACACTCTCATCGCCGCCTTCCGGCTGTGCAATTTCAGAAAAGCCCGCCTCGCCCCCGCAGGGCACTGGCAGGCTGTGATCAACGCCATCCTCTCTTTTCTTGCCGGCGAAAAGGTGCGGGCGAAATTTGCGCCGCCCGTCTGCCGGTACCGGGAGAGCCGGGTCGCCTGCGCCGCCGACACCGACGGCGCCGTGCGCAGAGGCCTTGACTGGTTTGTCAACGCCGGTCTGCTGTGCAGGGACGGCCGCGGCGGCGTCCACGAGGGCTACGAGCACAATATTCTGGCAAAAGACGGCCGTCAGCTGAAGCGGCCGGACATCCGGGCGGACTGCACGGGCGAGGTCGGCGGCGCGTTTCTGTTCGATTCCCTCCTCACCGGCGACGAGCGCTCCCGCATGCTGGCGGACAGGCTGTTCCGGTTCAATTTCGACTATATGCAGGTAAAGGACGGTGCCCACCGCGGCATGTTCCGCTGGACGGAGTTCGCCTGGGAGACCTGTTTTCAGGATGACGTCGCCCGGGCGCTCCTGCCGTTGCTTCTGCAGCCCTGCTTTGACGGGCAGGCCCGCTGGTTTGAGAACATCCGGGCGGCGCTGGATTACATGGTGGATACCACCTCCGTCACCGGCATCCGCGTTGGCTCCACCAATGCGTTCGAGCTGACCGAAGATGTCCGGAAGACCATTACGAAGGAAGGCGCCGCCCCGCCCAGCGCGCATTATAACGCATATTACCATGCCGTGCTGCTGCTGGCCCACCGCATCTGCGGGGACGAACGGTATCTTGCGGTGGCGGAAAAGGGTCTTACCACCCTGATGCACGCCTACCCCGACACCGCCCGGGAGACCAGCGAAACGGAAGAACAGTGCTGTTTGCTGTTCCCGCTGGCCGTTCTGTACGGCGTGACCGGCAGACAGGAGCACTACGACTGGCTTTGCCGGGTCAGCGACGACCTGCAGAAGCGCCGCCACAGCAGCGGCGGTTATCAGGAGTGGGACACCGGCTACAAGGCGGCCTGCTCCAGAAACGACAGGGGCGAATGCGCTCTGCTGGCCAACAACGGCGATCCTGTCGCCGACCTGCTGTATTCCAACAACTGGCTGCCGCTGGCCTACGCCTACGCTTACTACGTCACGGGGGAACAGCGCTTTTACGGCCTCTGGTGTTCGGTGGCGTCCTTCATGCTCTCCTGCCAGATTTACAGCGGGGAAAAGCATCTCGACGGCGGCTGGACCCGCGCCTTTGACCTGAAGCACCGGGAAAGCCACGGCGTCCCCCATGACATCGCCTGGGCGCCCTGCTGTATGGAGACCGGCTGGACCGTGGCCGAAATTCTCATGGGGCTGCAGTTTATGCACGTCGCGGAAAAGAAGCACGGCAAGGCGGTGTCCGGAAACAGCTGAGACTACCGGAAAATAAGAAAAAAGAGAAGCGGCGCAAACGGAACAATACGGTTTTGAAGCTTCTTTCCCCAAAATCCCGAAAATTTTTGCAAAGGAGGCGCAGCGCATGGAAAACGGCTATACTGTAAAATTCATCGGCCGCATCCGCAGCGATTTTTCCGAAAAATTCGGCATCCCGCGGCAAAGCGGCCTCATCGACGAGCTGCGTGCCGCCGTCGTGCTGGAGCCGGAATACCGCGACCCCGCCGCCTTCCGCGGCATCGAGGGCTTTTCGCACCTGTGGCTGGTGTGGCAGTTTTCGCAGGCGGTGCGGCAGGGCTGGAGCCCCACCGTGCGTCCGCCGCGCCTTGGCGGCAATACCCGCATGGGTGTGTTTGCCACGCGCTCGCCCTTCCGGCCCAACGCCATCGGGCTTTCCTGCGTGCGCTTTGTGGAGCTGCGGCAGGACCCGGAGCTTGGCCCGGTGCTCATCGTAGCCGGTGCAGACCTGCTGGACGGCACCCCCATTCTGGACATCAAGCCCTACCTGCCCCATGCCGACTGCCGCCCCGAAGCCACCGGCGGTTTTTCGGCGCCGCTGGTGGAAAAAGCGCTGGCGGTGGAGTGTGCGGAAGAGCTGCTGCAAAAGCTGCCCGCCCAAAAGCGCGCCGCCCTGCTGGGCGTGCTGGCGCAGGACCCCCGCCCCGCCTATCAGGAGGACCCGGACCGGGTCTACGGCTTCGGTTTTGCCGGCTTCGAGGTAAAGTTCACCGTGGCGGGCGGCGTGCTGACGGTGCGTTCCGTGACGGAGCTTCCCACCGGATGACGGTATGCCCGATGGCGGTGCTTTCCTCTGACCGGAGAAAAAGCGATGTCCCTCCGCGGACACAAAAAACGGACGTGCCCGGCGGGGCGTTCCGAATAAGAAAACGTTTAACCGGCCGCAAGATGGTGCAGCGTTCTGTTGCACCATCTTCTTTTCTTATCCGCTCCGTTATATCAGGGATAATAGTTTGGCAGCAGGCACAGCAAGTGAGTGCCCGCTTGCACTGTCCTTGCTCACGGAGCAAATGCAATGAATACAGCTGCACGTACCAACGGTCAAAAAAACGGTTTACCAATTATACCGGCAGTCCGTGGAATCTTTCTGCTTGCGGCGCTATAATAAAGACACCAAGTGGCAAAGGAGAGATGTTCGTGAAGATCAGATTGGGAGAAAGCATCCGCAAGCTCCGCAAGGAATCCGGCTTTACGCAGGAGCGGCTTGCGGAAGCATTGGGCGTATCGGTCAGTGCCGTTCATAAGTGGGAATCCGGCAAAGCAACCCCGGAGCTGGAGATGCTTGTGGATATTGCGGAATTTTTTGAAACCTCGGTGGATGCAATACTGAATTACGGCTGGCAGAAGCTGAGTATGGGGCAGGCCGCAGAGAAACTGTCACAGTTTGCAGCGGATAAACGGCTGACGGAAGGAATGGAATTTGCTGAGAAAGCATTGCAGAGGTATCCAAACAGTTTCGATGTGGTGTACCGCAGCGCGCAGATTTACTTCCTGTCAATGGATCCGGAAAAAGCGCCCAGGGCCATCGAGCTGTTCCGGCACTCGCTTTCCCTGATCGATCAGAATACAAACCGGCAGATCAGCGCGTGGACGATACAGAACCGGATTGCTATGTGTTATTGCTATCTTGGGCGTGACGATAAGGCTGTGGAGCTGCTCAAGCAGCATAATGCTGACGGCCTGAACGATTATCGGATCGGCCTGCTGCTTTCCAAGAAAAAGGATAAGGCGGAAGAAGCGCTGAAATATCTGTCCGAGGCTTTGGTATACTGCTGGAACGAACTGTACAATCTCTGCATTGGTTATGCCAATGCTTACAGTGCAATTGGAAAACTGGATGCAGTTACAGAATTTGCGATGTGGCTATATGAATCGGGAAAAGGGATCCGGGATACGTCTGTTGTCACATGGATGGATCGTGGGGACGTCGGTCTCTGTATGATCCTTGCGGATATGGAGGCACTTCGGGGAGATCAGCAAGGGGCTTATGACTGGCTCCTGAAAGCAAGAGATTCTGCCCGCAGGTTTGATGCCGGTCCGCAGTACCGTACTATGGTCGGCATGAAGTTCTACCACGGAAGTGAACGGTCGACCTCGTATGATGATATGGGCGAGACTGCAATGTCTGTGATCGAAAACCATTTGGCAGACGAAGAAATCGGTGAGCATCTTCGCCCCATATGGGAGAAGATTTGCGCGGAAGAATAAACGCGACCGAGGGGTTGGGCTGACTGCAGAACCAGCTTGAAAAATGCTTGCCTGCATCAGTCCACCCCAGGGATGCAGAAAACACAATGGCTGAAATATAGAGGTTTACACAGCATGAGAACAAACAGAATAAGAAAACGCAGATGGGAGTATGTTCGTCAGTTCTTTAGAGGAAATACGGCTGCCTTTGCCGTCAGTGTCCTCAGCACTGCAATTTGCGTGGGCGCAAATCTGATGATCGCCTGGCTGATGCAGATTATGATCGATATGGCTA
>CAZYRD010000112.1:0-8113 GCA_964649475.1 uncultured Faecalibacterium sp. | reverse complement strand
GGGCTTGTCCACAAGACGGGTGTTGATCTTGGCAAGGCGGCCCAGCTTGGCAAGACCCTTTGTGATGATGCGGGACAGCGTGGTCACGTCCACGTTGCCGCCGGAAACGACGCACACCGTCTTTTTGGTGCTGGCATCCACCTTGCCGAACATGACGGCGGCCACGGTGGTGGCGCCCGCGCCCTCGGCAACGGTCTTCTGGTCCTCGATCAGCGTGGTGATGGCGGCGCAGATCTCGTCCTCCTCCACGGTGATCAGCTCGTCCACGTACTTTTCGCACAGCTCAAAGGTCAGGTCGCCGGGCTTCTTGACCGCGATGCCGTCCGCAATGGTGGAAACGCCGGGAAGCTCCACGGGTTCGCCTGCCTTGCGGGAGTTGTACATGGAAGGCGCGCCCGCCGCCTGTACGCCGATGACACGGCATTTGGGCTTGAGCGCCTTGATGGCGAAGGCGATGCCGGAGATCAGGCCGCCGCCGCCGATGGGTACGACCACCTGTTCCACGTCCGGCAGCTGCTCAAGGATCTCAAGACCCACGGTGCCCTGACCGGCAATGACGTACTCGTCGTTGAAGGGGTGGGCAAAGGTGTAGCCTTTTTCCTCGGTCAGGCGCACGGCCTCGCGGGCGGCGTCGTCGTATACGCCGGGCACAAGAATGACCTCGGCGCCGTAGTTGCGGGTGGCCTCCACCTTGGAAAGCGGCGCACCGGCGGGCATGCAGATGTAGCTTTTGATGCCCAGCCGCGTGGCGGAAAGTGCAATGCCCTGTGCGTGGTTGCCCGCGCTGCAGGCGATGATGCCGCGGGCGCGCTCCTCCTCGCTCAGCGAGCGGATCTTGTTATATGCACCGCGCACCTTGAAGGCGCCGGTCAGCTGCAGGTTTTCGGCTTTGATGTATACGTTTTTGCCCAGATTTTTGGTGGGGGTCAGCGGCGTCACGCGGGAAACGCCCTCAAGCGCCTGCCGTGCCTCCCAGATCATTTCCAAAGACAGCATTTGAACAACTCTCCTTTTCCTGCGCCGCACCCAGCCCAAAGGCGGCAAAAAGGCGGACGCGTTTCTTTCCTATAATTATAACGCCATCCGCCGGGGAATACAACCTTCAAACCCGCCAAAACGCAGCGGAAAAAACTGTTTTTTTGCCCATAGCCCCCGGTCCGCCGGCGCCGGTGCGGGCTGTGGAAAAAAAGAAGGGCTTTTTTTGAGCAAAATCCCCACTTTTTTGCCCGAATTTCAGCACAAACACAGCTTGAAGCATACGGGAAAAGTATAGTATAATGGCCTTGACCTGTGGGCGCACATGCGTCCCGCCTGTTTGCTGCCGACAACACCCCGATGCAAAAAGAAAGGAACATCTTTTATGAAACTGGTATCCATGCCCGCGTCCGAAGCCCGCTTCGGCCGTTTTGAAGTCACCCTCAACGGAACGCCCGCCGATGTGCTGGCCGCCCGTGTTTCCGCTATGCCCTTCAACTGCGGCTGGCCCGGCCATCAGCGCCCGCTGGATCAGACCGAGCTTTCCGGTTTTGTTCTGTGCGAAAGCAATGCCCCCGTGGAGGTGTGCGCCGCCGTGCAGGAGGCCGTGAACGAGGTCTGCGTGCGGCCGCTTTCCAAAAAGATTGCCGTGGAGGAAACCGGCGGCGTCATGCGCTTTACGCTGCCCGGCCCCGGCCAGTATGTGCTGGAACCCAACGACCACCACTGCGCACTGCACATTTTTGTCGCGCCCGAGACGGAAGCCCCCGTGCTGAAGGACGGCGACCTGTACTTTGCTCCCGGCGTGCATGAGATCGGCCTTGTGGAGCTGCAGGACGACCAGACCGTCTTTATCGACAGCGGCGCTGTGGTCTACGGCGGCTTTGCGGCCTACGGCAAAAAGAACATCACCATCACCGGCAACGGCATTCTGGACGGCAGCCGGGAAAAACGTACCAGCGACACCCGCCTTGTCAATGCGCTGGGCATCTGGGAGGGCCGCGAGGATCCGGATTTCTTCCTCGACAACGCCAAGCTGCGCGCCTACGAGGCCGAGCACAAGACCCTCAACGGTCTGGTGCGCTTCAACAACTGCAAAAACTGCACCGTGGAGCACATCACCTGCCGCGATTCCTCCACCTTCACCATCGTGCCCGCCGCCTGCGACAACATCCTTGTGGACGATGTCAAGATGATCGGCATGTGGCGCTACAACTCCGATGGCGTGGATGTGTTCAACTCCTCCAACGTGGTCATCCGCAACAGCTTCCTGCGCAACTTTGACGACTGCGTGGTCATCAAGGGCATGTGCGGCTGGGGCCACCGCAACAACGAGAACATCATCACCGAAAACTGTGTCATCTGGTGCGACTGGGGCCGCGGACTGGAGATCGGCGCCGAGACCAACGCCGAAGAGTACCGCAACATCCTGTTCTCCGACTGCGACGTCATCCACGGCACATGGCTGCATCTGGATGTGCAGCACCACAACGACGCGTACATCCACGACGTGGTGTTTGAAAACATCCGCTGCGAGTACACGAAGCATCAGCAGCCGTTGAAGTTCCAGGACAGCGACGACCAGACCTTTGAGGAAGCAAAGGCTGTCTTTGAGCATCCCGGCCTGCTGGGCGCGTTCTACTTTGATATGGGCCTGTTCGGCGCGCCTCACAACGGCGAAAAAATGAACCGCATCCGCTTTGAAAACATTCAGGTGCTCACCGATGAGGAAGTTCCCATGCCCACCTGCCGCTTCACCGGCCTGAGCGAGGCCTGCCACGTCGAGGATGTCACCATCGAAAACCTCACCCGCAACGGCGTGCGCCTGACCGATGCGGCGGCCGCCAATCTGCAGTACAATGAATTCGTCCATGATGTAACGCTGAAATAAACTGTGCAGCGCCGTGTTTTACGCCTGAAACAACAGCCGGACAAACGGTATAAAAGGAGGGTTTTGCATGAAAAACGTCAACCTCAGTCTGATCGCTGCCACCGACCGCCTTGGCCGCAGCCTGCCTAAGGCGGACGCCAACTCCGTCCGCCGCAAAAACCGCTATGTGGGCATGTTCTATTTCGTCTGCAACGAGCAGACCGGCACCGACGGCCCCTACGATGTGGAAAAGATCATCGCACAGGATCCCACCGCCGCCATGGATGAAAACCATCCCCTGTGGGGCCCCATCGACGGCGCCGCCCACTTCTGGGGCGAGCCTCTGTTCGGCTACTACTTCTCCCGCGACGAATGGGTCATCCGCAAGCACATCGAAATGCTGGCTTACGCCGATATCGACTTCATCGTTTTCGACACCACCAACCGTGCCATCTTCTTTGACACCGTCACCCGCATCATGCGCCTGCTGGACGAATACGTACAGGCGGGCTGCCGCGTGCCGCAGGTGGCCTTTATGACCAACACCAGATCCGGCGAGACCGTCAACGAGATCTACGACCGCATCTACTCGCAGGACCTGTACCCCGCAACCTGGTTCCGGTGGGACGGCAAGCCGCTGATCATCGGCGATGTGACGGAAAGCAGCCCCGCCGCGCAGGCGTTCTTCACCTTCCGCGCCAACCAGTGGCCCTTTGACGAGCAACACCCCGGCGGCTTCCCGTGGATGGAGTTCATCCGTCCGCAGCGCGTCTACCGCCGCGGGGACGGCACCGCCGAGGTCATCAACGTCTCCGTTGCACAGCACCCCAACTGTGCCCACAGCGACGCCGCCTTCTTCGGTGCGCGGGACGCCTGGGGCCGCAGCTGGCACGACGGCGGCCCGGACACCCGACTCGGTGCCACCAACTGGGGCTTCAACGTGCAGGAGCAGTGGGACTACGCCATCTCCAAGGACCCGGAGATCATCTTCATCACCGGCTGGAACGAGTGGACCGCCGGCCGCTGGAGCTGGGACCGCACCCGGCCTTTCGGGTATGAGGTGACCAACGCCGAGGAGGGCATCACCGTCCGGTACGATCGTCCCTCCCGCCCGCAGATCCGCCACACCTTCTGCGACTGCGCCACCGAGGAGTACAGCCGTGACATCGAGCCCATGAAGGGCGGCTATTTTGACAACTACTACATCCAGCTCATCGACAACGTCCGCCGCTTCAAGGGCATGGACCCCGCCCCCGTGGACACCGGCGGCGGCATCGAGTATCCGGAGTATCCCTTCGGCGACGCCCACCGCGCCTGCCGCGGCTTCGGCAAGCATGTGTACAAAGAGGAGAGCGGCCTGAACGAGATCCGCAGCCTGAAGGTGCGCGCCGACGGTCGGATAAAAACAGGCGGCTGGAAAGAGAAGCTGGTTTCCGGCGCACTGGTGTTCGAAGCCACCTGCGCAAAGGAGATCGAACGCCGCGGCAACTGGATGCGCCTGTTCATCGCCGACGGCAAGCCCGGCTATCTGGGCTACCGATGGATGGTGTGCGCCGGCGACGACGCCGACGAATACGCCGCTTTGTACGAGTATAGGGACGGCGCTTTCGAGCGCGTAAAGACCGTGTATATGGAACTGCAGGGAAGCACCATCCGCTACATCATCCCGCGGGATGATCTTGGCTTTGCCGAAGGCGGCGTGGAGCTGCGCTTCCAGTGGGCGGACGGCATCGCCATGGACGGCACCGTTGAGGATCTTTACCTCCACGGCGACACCGCACCCTACGGTCGTCTTTCCTACATCTACCGCGCCGAATGATCTGCGGCATGGCGGCGGTGTAAGAAAGCACGGAAGAAACTGCATAAAAAAACGGCCTGCCGGCGCCCCGCCGGCAGCTTGCCGCGGAAAAAGGAGAAACAGTCTTGAACATCATCGAATCTGTCCGTTTTGAAAAAGCCGTACCGGTCTGGCAGGCCGGTATGGAACGCGAAAAAAACCACAACCTGCTGTTCCGCGCCGTGGTGCCCGCCCGCGAAAACGCCGTGCTGCGCATTGCGGGGCACACCCATTTTCAGCTGCGGGTCAACGGCCGTTTTGTGGCGGTCGGCCCCGCCCGCGCCGGTCATGGCTATTACCGTGTGGATGAGTACGCGCTGGACGGCATGCTCACCGGCGAAAGCAATGTCATCAGCGTGCTGGTGGCGGGCTATGCCGTCAACAGCTTTGCCTATCTGGATATGCCGTCCTTCCTGTGCTGCGAGGTGCTTGCCGGCGAAGAGCTGCTGGCCGCCACCGGCGTGTGCGGCTTCGGGGCGGTGGAGTACACCCAGCGTGTCAAAAAGGTGCAGCGCTATTCTTTCCAGCGTCCCTTTGTGGAAAGCTACCGCTTTGATGCCGCTTATGATGACGCCTCCTGCGATCCCGCCTGGCGCGGCGAGGCCGTGGAGCTCGTTCCCACGGAGGAAAAGGCCTTCATCGCCCGGCGTGCCCCTTATTCCGCCTACGAATTTGTGCCCGTGTGCGAGAGCGTCAGCCGCGGCGGCGTGACGGTCGCTGTGCCCGAAAAGCCCTTTGCCGACCGTGCCATCACCCGGATCAGCGGGGAGCTGATGGGCTACACGGTGGAGGAGCTGGAGCAGCAGACCGCAGCCGAGGCCGAGCGCCTTGTGCCCGACAATGCCGACACCGCCGTGCTTCCCGGCGCGGATGCGGACATCCCCGCGGACGGCTACGCCACCTTCCGCCTGCCCTGCAGCCTGACCGGTATGCCGGAGCTGACCGTCACCGCCGAAGCGGACACCACCCTGTACCTCACCTTTGACGAGCTGTACCTGAACGGCAAGCTGGACTTCACCCGTTTGGGCACCTCTGCCGTCATCGTGTGGAAGCTGGCTGGCGGTGTTACTTATACTCTGCGCGGCTTCGAGCCCTATACCATGCAGTACCTCAATGTCATCGCCATGGGCGGCGGCGTTCAGGTGCGCGGCCTCGGCCTGCGCCGGTACGATTTCCCCAATGCACTGCTGACCGGCACGGTGGAAATGCCCACCCCGCGCCTGCAGAAGATCTACGACGCCGCGGTGGAGACCTTCCGCCAGAACACGGTGGATATCTATATGGACTGCCCCAGCCGCGAGCGGGCTGGCTGGCTGTGCGACAGCTTCTTCACCAGCCGTGTGGAGCACGCCCTCACCGGCCGCAGCACGGTGGAGCGCTGCTTCCTTGAAAACTTCCTCCTGCCCGAAAGCTTCAAATGCCTGCCGGAGGGCATGCTGCCCATGTGCTACCCCAGCGACCACTACGACAAGACCTTCATCCCCAACTGGGCCATGTGGTTCGTGCTGGAGCTGGAGGAGTACAGAAAACGCAGCGGCGACGAAGCGCTGGTGGCTGCCGCAAAGCCCCGCGTGTACGCGCTGCTGGACTATTTTGCAAAATTTGAAAACGCCGACGGCCTGCTGGAAAAGCTGGAGAGCTGGGTGTTCCTGGAGTGGAGCCGTTCCAACGAGCTGGTGCAGGACATCAACTTCCCCTCCAACATGCTGTACGCCCGTATGCTGGAGGCCGTCGCCGCCCTGTACGGCGACAGTGCGCTGAAAGAAAAGGCCTCCGTGCTGAAGGAGACCGTCCGTCACCGCTGCTTCCTCGGCGATTTCTTCTGCGACAACGCCGTGTATGACGCGGACGGCGTGGCACGGCTTTCCGGCGAAGCCACCGAAAGCTGTCAGTATTACGCCTTCTTCACCGGCGTCGCCACCCCGCGCACCTTCCCCAAGCTGTGGGAAACGCTGGTCAACGACTTCGGCCCCGACCGCCGCACCAGAGGCTGCTACCCGCAGGTCGCCTTTGCCAACGCCTTCATCGGCAACTATCTGCGGCTGGAGCTGCTGTACCGCGAAGGCCTGAAGGAGAAGGTGGTGGAGAACATCGACGGCTACTTCCACTACATGGCCGAGCGCACCGGCACCCTGTGGGAGAACGTGGACGACTCCGCCAGCTGCAACCACGGCTTTGCCAGCCACGTCATCTACTGGCTCAATGGCATCTACGGCAAAAAGGGGTAAGGCGATGCGCTCCACAATGCAGGAACTGAACACGCTGGCGCGGCAGCTTGCCGCGCTGGCAAAAACTGCCGGCGACGCCCTGCCCAAGGACCCGCCGCCCATGGCGGTGGACGACAAGGCCGGCAAGGCCAATTTCGTCACCGAATACGACCGCAAAACGCAGGAGTTTCTGGAAAGAGAGTGCCGCGCTCTTGTGCCGGACGCTTTCTTTGTGGGCGAGGAGAGCTTCGAGACCGGCGGCGAGCTGCCCGCGGTCTCTGCGCTTGCCCGAAGCTTCATCATTGACCCCATCGACGGCACCACCAACTTCATCCGGGGCCAGCGCTGCAGCGCGGTGTCCATCGGCTATCTGGAGGACGGCGAACCGGTGATCGGCGTCATTTACAACCCCTGGCAGAACGAGTGCTTCACCGCGGTAAAAGGGCAGGGTGCGTATCTGAATGATCGCCCCATCCGCGTCAGCGCCGGACAGCCCGCCGCGTCGGCGCTCATCCTGTTCGGCACCTCGCCCTATTACGCCGACCTGCGCCGCCGGTCGCTGGTGGTGCTGGACCGTCTGCTGCCCGCCATTGCCGACTTCCGCCGTGCCGGCAGCGCCGCGCTGGATCTGGCCTATGTAGCCGCCGGCCGCGCCGACGGCTTTCTGGAGCTGCGCCTCTCCCCGTGGGACTACGCCGCCGGCAGCCTGCTCATCACCGAGGCGGGCGGCAGCATCACGGACACGCAGGGACAGCCGCTGAGCTTCGATGCCCCGGGCGGCGTGCTTGCCGCCGCGGATGACAATATCCGCGCCGTGCTGCGGAAAGCCCTTTATCCGGAAGAAGCCTGAACGCATACAAAAACAAACGGATGACCCGCGGGTCATCCGTTTTTCGTGCAAGATTCTTAGTGCAGCAGGCACCGGCATACCGACAGGGCCGTCAGCGGCAAAAGACCGCGGAAAACGTACCGGTGCGGGCGCTTATTGCAGCAGCTTTGCGGGGATCTCGGCCGCCATGCGCTGATAACCGGCCTTGCTGGGGTGCAGATGGTCGCCGGAATCGTACTCCGGCAGGAAAAAGTCCGGCCGGGCAGGATCGCGCAGCGCGGCGTCAAAGTCGATGCCGCCGTCGATCAGGTCCGTGGTGCGGATAAATTCGTTGTAGGCGTGGCGCATCTCCTGCCGGAAGGGGGCGTCGGTGCGCCAGCCGCCCATGGGCAGCA